>NZ_PJBU01000051.1:0-656 GCF_002863645.1 Psychrobacter sp. MES7-P7E
CATTGAAAAAAATAAGCAACGCCTTACTCTAATGTTTACCACAACAAAGAAATAAGGCATCACTTATGACTCGCACCAAGCTCAACGATGAACATTGGCACAAGCTATTTATTATATTGCGACAAATTAACGTATATAACAAGCCCAATCTAAGACGTACCGTTGAAGGCATGTTGTACCGCATACGAGTAGGCTGTCCATGGCGAGACTTACCTTCTTATTTTGGTCATTGGTCTCGCATATATCATCAATACCGTTACTGGCGTAAAACCGGTAAATGGCAAAAGCTCATGAAGATAGTCACAGCAAACTATGATAGTGAATGGTTATTTATAGACGGTAGCGTGGTCAAAGCTCATCAGCATAGTTCAGGTGTAGCCAGTCATCTTGATGAGGCCATTGGTAAAAGTGTTGCAGGTAATAGCAGCAAACTGCACTTAGTGGTCGATGCTTGTGGTAACCCTATACATATTGAGCTGACAGGTGGGCAAGTGCATGACGCTAAGATGGCAAAGACGTTGATAGATAGCACGATTAATAACCAGACTAAAGCGGTGATTGCAGACAGGGGCTACGATAGTAGTGATATTAGAGAGTGTATCTTCAAGCACTGTGCTGAGTCAGTCATACCCGTTAAGTCGAACTCTAAAAGCTGT
>NZ_PJBU01000052.1:0-607 GCF_002863645.1 Psychrobacter sp. MES7-P7E
GAGCCCATCCCGAATTCTGTGTAACTGCCCTTTAGATTAAATGCTTACTGATACGATCATCAAACATAATCATAAAGCGATTCAGAGCAGACGTCCAGTTACGAATAGGCATCGACCACTTTTTGGATGCCTGCTGGGTGGCTAAGTACACCACTTTAAACGCTGCCTGATCAGACGGGAACACCTTACGCTTATTCACCGCTGTCCGAATCACGCTGTTTAAAGACTCAATAGCATTGGTGGTATAAATCACTTTTCTAATGTCTTTAGGGTAGCCAAAGAACACCGTTAAGCCCTCCCAGTTATTACGCCAAGACTTGACCACGTGCGGATACTTATCCCCCCAAGTCTCATCAAAGTGTTCAAGATTGGCCTCTGCTATCTCAAGGGTATCAGCGCCGTAGATGGCCTTTAAATCAGCCGCTATTGCCTTCTTATCTGTCCAAGGTACGAACTTCATCGAATAGCGCACCATATGAACAATGCAAAGCTGGACCTGAGCGTGAGGATAGACGGTGTTAATGGCATCGGGGAAGCCCTTTAAACCATCGACACAAGCAATAAGAATGTCCTGAACGCCGCGGTTTTGTAGTTCAGTGAGAACACC
>NZ_PJBU01000053.1:0-567 GCF_002863645.1 Psychrobacter sp. MES7-P7E
TTAAAATACTAAATTTAGACTGTGTATACTAGATACTAGATACTAGATACTAGATACTAGATACTAGAAAGGCCAGACAACTTAAGCTGTCTGGCTTTTTTGATGGTTAATGCTCATTTGTTTGCTTGATCTGTCCGCCATAAAGCATGCTCACATATTATGCATAACCAACTATTTTTGGCACGCATATAACGAATATCAGCAGGTACTTCAATTGGACAAGCATAGCCGCAGTATTCACACACAACATCGTCTAAGTAGGCATAACACTGAGCGACTGTCTCAAAGAATACTTGAGGACTTACCTCATATTTCTCACAAAGCGTCTTCACATGTTTAATAAAGCCGCTCTGATTATCATATGCCCAGTAATCCTCACATATTTTGATATCATATGGGCTATGCGTCATATTCGGCTGAAGTTTCACACTCATCATACTCTCCTCAGTAGCTGCCATAATCAGAGTGCGGTAATAGCTCATAAAGCTCGCTTTGAAGCTTAATGCTTATATCTTCCACAAAGTACCCATCCTGAGCATCCAAGCGCTTCTGCACCCACACACGCAT
>NZ_PJBU01000054.1:0-547 GCF_002863645.1 Psychrobacter sp. MES7-P7E
AGCGACTTATACAGTCAGCATCAGCAATCCAAGTACGATAGATACGGTGATTGAAGTCACCATTAGTGATGGCAGCACCGAAGGCTCAGCGGACTATACCGCGCCTGTCACCCAGCTTGTGACTATCCCAGCGGGTCAAACGACGGTTGATGTCAAAGTACCGATTGTGGATGACAATCTGTCTGAAGGCCCCGAGGACTTTACCGTTACCGTGACGGATATCACTTCAGGTACGGCAACGATAGGCCCTGATGACAGCGTCAACACCACCATCTATGATGATGGCACCACCGATGGCACCACCCCTGTCGATCCTAACGATCCTACGCTAGGAGAGGACACCCCAGTGGTATCTATTACTGCAACTAAAGATACTGCCACTGAAGGTGTCGATAACTTGCTTATCTTTGATGTCTCGCAAGATAATCTGAGTAACTTTGACACTATTGTTGACGTTAAGCTGAATACAGTAAATAGCACTATCGAAGCGGCGGACATTGCTTCTATTAGTTACACTAATTCAGACGGCATTGTAGTGACATTAGGC
>NZ_PJBU01000055.1:0-523 GCF_002863645.1 Psychrobacter sp. MES7-P7E
TGAACTGAACCCCAAATCTTGGACGGTTTACGTTTATTTCAAGGACTGAGTTCTGTACTGTACAGGACTCAGTCCTTTTAGTTTAAGCTGAATACGTTCATGATTGTAGTAATGAATATATTCATGAATCTGTCTCTCTAATGCTTCAATTGTTTTAGGTTTGTCGATATAGATAGTCTCGCACTTTAATGTACCAAAGAATCCTTCCATTAACGCATTATCCAAGCAGTTGCCTTTCCTGCTCATACTTTGTTTTATCTTATGCTTTTTAAGTGTCTCCCTAAACGGCTTCATTTGATAATGCCATCCCTGATCTGAATGTAGCATTAACGTCTTATGACGATGTTTTCCAGTCTTGTCCAATGCATTATCAAGCATTTGGCTTACCAAATCATAGGTTGGCCTTTTTGCGAGCGTATAACTGACTATCTCATTGTTATAAACATCAAGTATCGGTGATAAATATAATTTATTGTCACCTACCTTAAACTCGGTAATATCAGTGAGCCACCGCTTATGTGGC
>NZ_PJBU01000056.1:0-440 GCF_002863645.1 Psychrobacter sp. MES7-P7E
GAGCCTTTCCTAAAAAGTGTGTAACTGCTTATAATCCACTAACAGGAGAATAAGCAATGACTACTCAATCTGACATTAAAAAACTGGCCGAGCAAATGGCTGGTAGTATGAAAAGCTTCGATGACATCAAAGACTTTCAGAAGCAACTCATGCAGTCCTTTATCGACACTGCCCTTGAAGCTGAGATGGAAGATCATCTCGGCTACCCCAAGCATGAGAAAGCAGATAAACCAAACAAGCGCAACGGACACACTAAAAAGACCGTCCGCAGTGATACAGGCGATCTTGAGATCTCCACCCCAAGAGACCGTCATGGTGACTTTGAACCTACACTCGTGCGCAAGCATCAAACCCGTATTAGCGGCCTTGATGATAAAATCATATTCCTTTACGCCAAGGGTCAAACCACCACCGAGATTGTAGAGAGCATTAAAGAGCTC
>NZ_PJBU01000057.1:0-412 GCF_002863645.1 Psychrobacter sp. MES7-P7E
CCACGCTCACCTCTTAATACCGACTATATCCCGTGGATATTGTAGCTTACCACTGTGAGTATTGCTATCTTTAGCAGTGGTTAATGAGATGACAACAGATGAGCGTATGATTGCCTTTGGAAAGCGTGTCCGTGAGATGCGAAAAGGCAAAGGAATATCCCAAGAAAGATTGGCGGAGATGGCAGGCATTGATCGTAGCTATATGGGGAATATAGAACGAGGGGAGAAGAACATTACGCTCAAGAAAGCTTATGAGATATGTGATGCGCTGGGGATTGAGATTCAGGATTTGGTTTAAATTTCAAGATACTTTAGAGAAATTAAGAGTGGAAGCATCCCCTGGGTGTGTGGTTATTGTGAAAACTAACACTCATTCGTGGAGACAGATAATACGACTTTTAGCTTATCATCG
>NZ_PJBU01000058.1:0-408 GCF_002863645.1 Psychrobacter sp. MES7-P7E
TCATTAGGAGTACCGTCAGCAGCCATTTCATTCAGACTTGCTGTACCAGTGATGCTTACTATTGGGGTGTCATCACCTGCCGTAGGATCAGTAGGATCTACAGGATCAGTGCCGTTAGTGGTGCCATCATCATAAATAGTGGTGGTGACGCTGTTGTTGGTACCGATGGTCGCGGTACCGGCTGTGACTGCTGTGACTGCGACGTTAAAGTCCTCTGGACCTTCAAATACATTGTCGTTCACAATCGGTACGGTGATGTCAACGGAGGTTTGACCCGCTGGAATCGTCACGTTTTGTGTGACAGGTGCGGTGTAGTCAGCTGAGCCTTCAGTGCTGCCATCACTAATCGTGACAGTAACAACGGTATCTTCGGTACTTGGGTTGCTGATGCTGACTGTATAAGTCGCT
>NZ_PJBU01000059.1:0-401 GCF_002863645.1 Psychrobacter sp. MES7-P7E
TAACAGGAGAATAAGCAATGACTACTCAATCTGACATTAAAAAACTGGCCGAGCAAATGGCTGGTAGCATGAAAAGCTTCGATGACATTAAAGACTTTCAAAAGCAGCTCATGCAATCCTTTATTGATACTGCCTTAGAGGCTGAGATGGAAGACCATCTCGGCTACCCTAAACATGAGAAGGCAGACAAGCCCAATAAGCGCAACGGCCACACTAAAAAGACCGTCCGCAGTGACACAGGCGATCTTGAGATATCCACCCCAAGAGACCGTCATGGTGACTTTGAACCTACACTCGTGCGCAAGCATCAAACCCGTATCTCAGGTCTCGATGACAAGATCATATTCCTTTACGCCAAGGGTCAAACCACCACCGAGATTGTAGAGAGCATTAAAGAGCTC
>NZ_PJBU01000060.1:0-332 GCF_002863645.1 Psychrobacter sp. MES7-P7E
TAGATGGTGGCTTGCTAAAAGATAAGGCTATACTTCATCACCGCTCAGGTGACTTAGAAAAATACAAGAGCTGTATCATTACTCAAACAGTGCTTCATCACCGCTCAGGTGACTTAGAAATGCAAATAGCTCGTCACTCACGTTAACGATGTCTTCATCACCGCTCAGGTGACTTAGAAATGATGCTGAGCCAGTAGTCATTATCATGAGTGCTTCATCACCGCTCAGGTGACTTAGAAAACTCTTCACCAAAAATCCTTCGTATTAGCTCTCTTCATCACCGCTCAGGTGACTTAGAAATGTTGCTGGTGAGTCAATATCAACTGAAACAC
>NZ_PJBU01000072.1:0-94275 GCF_002863645.1 Psychrobacter sp. MES7-P7E
TTATGTTAAACATAAACGGGGCTTTTATTGGTTTGATTTGTGCTTATGGGATAGCTTGGCGGTGTTCATTTTCTAACTGACGTTTTCTAATTCAATAGACACATGCCAATCCGTGATATCAATCTCATAACAGTTATTACCCTCGCCATTGATACGATCAATAACTAAGAAATCACTGTCACGCCCAAGCGCGAGTAGAGGATGATGCCAGACATTAGCATCGTACTGTACACCTTGGTGAGATTTCGCATAAAACACGGCCAGATCGTCAGCAGACTGCGGCGGCACACCAGCTTTAGCAACGACGACTATATAGTCTTGGCCTTCCATGGATACAAATGCCTGTGTTCCAAGCGGATGATATTCCATGACCGAGAGCGCAATAGGGTTCTCACGTTTCTTGGCTCGAAAGATACTCATGCCAACTGAACCACCATCAAGCTTGCTTTCGGCAAGTGCATGATGACGAACCGCATAGCCATTATTGATCTCATAAGTATTGTCAGCGGTTTGTTCATCAATACTATAGCGCTCAATGACCGAGCCGTAAGGTGCAAAATTTGCCTTGGTCAAAGGCTTGGCTGTCAGAGTGACACTCATTATTTTGCCTCTTTACTATCAACATCAGTACCAGTATCAATATTAGCCTCAGCAATTTTGCCATACACGCGAACACGGCTAATGCCACCATCTGGGAAGATGTTGACCCGAATATGAGTAATGGGTGTATCAAGTTGAAGCTTGTCTTTGCCAAAGTGATGAACGTCGTCAGCACTGGTTTTTTGTGGTTCAAGCAAGGTATCCCAAAACATGCTTTGAGTCACTAAGGTTTGCTCTGGTGTATTTGGTGAGTAGACGGCTTGAATCGAGACTTTATCAGGATAATTGCCTTTAAAATGAGCAGTATCTATCTCGATAGAATCAACGATACCTGCTTGGCCTAGCGCAATGATACTCCAATCGTTACCTGGTTCACGGCGACGACGAGTCTCCCAGCCATCTCCCATATTAGGCGCTTTAGTCGGCAATAGTAAATTACTAGCAGCACCAAAATGCGCGTCGTTACTGGCAATAGCACGACCACCATTTAGCGCACCTGCCAAATCGAGCATTTCGCTCTGTTTGTTCAGACTAGCGTCAAGTTGAATATCACCATAAACCCGTAGTCGGGCAACGCCACCATCTGGATAAATATTCAAACGAATATGGGTTACCGTTTGTCCATGATCAATCTCGATAAGCTCATGATTGTGACCTTGTAGTGGAGTCATACCCACTAGCGCCTGCCATTTTTTACCATCCCAATCTTCTTTGCTTAGACTGGTAAGTTCAGTTTCATCTTGCTGCAGTAGCTCTGGCGCGTACAAGGCATCGACACTGGCGGAAGATGGGAAATTACCTGTAAAGTGACTGGTATCAATATCGAGACCAGTCACTTTGGTTGGGCGCGCAAGCTGGATAACTAAATAATCGTAACCCAAGTGGCGCTTGCGACGAGTTTCCCAGCCGTCCATCCACTTACCGTTGTCATCGAACTTACCCACGACAAAGATAGGCGCATCAGGATTTAGAATACGGCTTTTATCCGCAAAGAAATCATCGGTGGCGAACAGTGATTTTGCCCCCAAGCGACTGTCAGCGACGTTTGATTTTTTGGTAAATGCTGGCAGGGTATCAGGTAGATTATTTGCGGAGATAATTTGTCCAACTTCTGAAGTGTGTTGACTCACAATGATTCCTTTTTTAATAATGGTGTTTATTAATAACGTATGGCTTATTTTATATATTAATCTATGCCAATTCGCACTCGCTCAGCTAAGCAGAACGAGTACTAGGACGATAGCCTAAGCTTACATCCAGTTAGCAGTGTTGTCTGACGTAGCAGGATGGTTTTCGTACCAGTGTTTAGCGATATCATCACGGCGGCATATCCATACGTCGGGCTTATTGGTGATATATTGCAAAAACTGCTTTAGTGCTTTGATGCGTCCTGCACGCCCAATAATGCGGCAATGCAAGCCAATGGTCAGCATTTTAGGGGTATGTGCGCCTTCTTCGTATAAGGTGTCAAAGCTGTCTTTTAGATATTGATAAAATGGTTCGGCATGAGTGAATCCTGGGCTAGAAGAAAAACGCATGTCATTGGTCTCGAGGCTATAAGGTATGACCAAGTGCGGCTTGCGCGTGATCAGATTGCCATCTTGGACCTTTACATTGAGCCAATACGGTAACTCATCACCGTACGAGTCAGAGTCATAGGTATAGCCGCCTTGCTCGGCGACCAGTTCACGAGTATTTGGACTATCGCGTCCTGTATACCAGCCGAGAGGTTGTCCGCCTAGCATACGTTTAAATATCTGGGTGGCGCAGCGAATGTGTTCACGCTCCGTCTCACGGTACATATCCTGATAAGTAATCCAACGTAGACCATGACTGGCAATCTCATGACCGTCTTCTAATACACGCTCGATAATATGAGGGGTCTTTTCAGCAGCGGCGGCACAGGTAAACGTGGTGATAGGAATACCATAATCTTTAAAGACATCTAGCACACGCCATACGCCGACACGGCTACCGTATTCGAATGCAGATTCAATAGACTGGTGACGGTTGTTAAATTCTGGTGTGCCTAAAATATCAGACAAAAAACGCTCTGATTGACCATCGCCATGGATGACGCTATTTTCTGCACCTTCTTCGATGTTTAATACAAACTGTACGGCGATTTTTGCGCCACCTGGCCAGTTCGCTTTTGGTGGGTTGCCAGCATAGCCTTTTAGGTCGCGGGGATACGTACTGATATCAAAGTCACTGGTAATTTTTTTGCTCATTATCTATATTCCTATATCGCTTAGAGCCTTAGATATTTATTAAAATATTGCTCGTAAAGGACAGTTATTTTTTATAAAAAATTAAAGTGATGAGGCATAGGCCACGAGCTGTTGGCGCTCGGCATCCGTCAGCTGAGTAATATTACCAAGCGGCATATAGCCAGTCTGTACCGCAGTGACGATTTTCGCTTTATGAATTTTTAAGTCTTCTGGTGTTTGCAAAATGATTCCTGCTGGCGGCGCGGCAAAGCCTTGCTGTGTCGGTTGTACCGCATGACAGGTGCTACAGCGCGTATGCACGACATCCATCATGGCGTCATCTGCTGACGCGCTCACTGGTACGGCTTCAGCAGTAGCTGCATCAGTGATAACACTGTTATTAGCACTACTATTAGAACTGGTATGAGCATTAGCAACGGTATCAGTGCCTGAGTCAGTAGTCGTGCTTGTAGCTGTGGGGATGCTATCAGTTGTCGTAGGTGCTACTGAGGCAGTAGCAGGCATTGCAGGCGCTGGATCAATCGGCTCAGGTCGCATCCAGATAATTAATAATACAGTTAATACAGCTGGAATGACCAAATAGCGTGGTTTTTTATGACCTAAGTGCTTTTGGTTAAAGTAATGACGGGCAGTCGCGGTAATGATACCGACGAAGACCAATACCAACCAACCTTTCTCATGAGCATACATCATTGGGTAATGGTTGCTGATCATGGTAAAGATAAGCGGTAGGGTAAAATAGTTATTCATCAGTGAGCGATTTTTGGCTTGTAATGCCAATTCAGCCACTTCTTTACCAGGCTTTTCGCCGCGCCGCACACAGTCAACGAGTGCGCGCTGAGCTGGCATAATACCGAAGAATACGTTACCTACCATCACCGTGCCCAAGATAGCACCAATATGTATAAATGAGGCGCGATCACTAAAAAGCTGATAAGAGCCCCAGCTCGCGATGACCAGTAAGATAAAAATTAGCGTACTAAAGATAAACGCGTTTTTACCCAAATGACTGCGCACGATTACTTCATAAATGAAGTAACTACCAAATAAGAAAAGCAAGCTGGTAGCAATGGCACCGATACTAGTAAAAGGTACTTTGCTTGGGTCGATTAGGTAGGCAGTTGCATTGGCATAATAGACGATAGACATCATCGCCGCACCCGTCAGCCAAGTGGTATAAGCTTCCCGTTTAAACCAATGTAGCGTCTTTGGCATCTTTTCTGGTTCGAGTTTGTATTTGGCAATTTCATAAAACCCGCCGCCATGGACAGCCCAAAGATCACCTGAAATGCCTTTGTCTGTTTTCCACTGTGGCGGTTTGCGTAGGCTTAGATCTAGCCACACAAAATAAAACGATGCACCAATCCATGCGACCCCAGCGATAACATGAAACCAGCGGAAAAATAAACTCAACCATTCGAGAAGATAGGCGCCCATGTAATAAATGTCCTTTAATATGACAGTGTCTTAATAAAATGTCTTGGTAATTTCTTTTGATAGTATTTCTTGCAAGCTAAAAACAAAGCAGAGAGCTAAACAGCACCAAAGCTACGATCCGCGATAAGTGCTATAACCGTGCGCACTAAGCAGAAGCGGCACGTGATAATGACTGGCATCGTTTACTACAAAGTCGATAACCACTTGCGGGTAAAATGCTGTTAGCTGCTGAGCATCAAAATAAGACTGAGTATCGAACGTTACGGTATAGCGGCCAATATTTAGCTGACGCTCTGTGCTATCGATGGCTGTATCAAACTGCCAAGCGTCTGGTGTGACACGGCCATCACTATTGGTTGTACCATGCGCTAGTAATGTGGCGACACCATTGTCTTGTACGCGGTGTAAGGTAACGGCGACATCAGCCGCAGGTTTGCCAAGATGAGTGTCTAAGATATGTGATGATAGGGTGGCAGACATAATGCTTCCTTTAAATTTGTGAGAAATATAAATCGGGTTAAAATACTAGCCTAACTCTGCGACTACTATTTGGTTGTCGAAGCATTACCTAGCAATTTATTTAAACGTAGACGCGTAATTTTATTTTGCTCAGCGGCTGCATTGAGCAGTTCAGTGGCACGATCATTAGGCAGGCGCGCTAATAACAGATCCAGCATTTGCTGCGCGCTTTTACCCGTCGCAAAGACAATAAAAATAAAACCAAATTTATCGAGATAGTCTCGATTGCCTTTGGCAAGTGCTTTGAGCACCTCATCTGCTGCATCGTTAGCGCCTGATTGTTCGTGTGCAGCGCTACTTTGTGTGTTGCGGTATTTTTCTTTTAGAGATGCCACGTTACCGATTTGCGGATGCCCATCAAACGCTTCTAATAGGCTAGCCTCATCGTTTTGTACTTTGTCCCAGATAGCGTCGCTACTTGCTAACAGTACATCAAAGTCTGCAAAAGGGCGGGCGACTGCAAGTTTATAGGCCCAGCTTTTACTGGTGCAGCAAGTCAATAGCTGAGCGATGGCGACTTCTTGTGATAGGTCGTTGAATTGCGCTAAGGTTAAGCTCACGATGACATCCTTTTCTAATAGGGTAGCCCGTTATCTGTATTGGGCGATAAATGTTTGATAGAGGTTTATACCTTATGATTATTTGCATAAACTTATAGGTACAAGCAGTAATTTTGATAAGTAGCGGTTGCTTCAGCTTCATAGATGATTTGATTAAGCTAGCAGCTATTAATTGGCTTGAAAACAAAAGCCAGTAATCTATGTGTTCGTAGTCAGACCTTTAGCGCTTATATACGCTTTGCATAATTTCAAGTTATAGTGAACTGACAATATGAAACAGATTTGCTAAGGAAACACTGATATTTTAGCCGTCCAAAACGTATGGCAAGAAGTGATTAATGACGGCGTAATTGATTTACAGTTCCCATTTTGCTAAAACCTGACTAATTGGTCAACTGTTTTATGCGAAATATTTTTATTTAACAGGTTATGCTGATCAAATCTATGTATTTATACAAGAATACACAGCAAAATATAGCGACTATTTTGTCGAACCTGTCTCTTAAAGTGAGATACCACTGCTATGACTCAAAATAATCAAAAGGAAGAAACCTCAGTGACTGATACGCCCTCGCACCGTAGCCAACAAGCCATTCGCGCACAGAACCAAGCGCTTATCTTAGCGGCAGCTGAAGAAGAGTTTGTGCTCCAAAGCTATCGCGGCGCTACGATGCAGGGTATTGCCGATAGAGCAGGCTTGCCTAAAGCCAATGTTCACTACTACTTTAAAAACAAAAAGAATCTCTACATGGCAGTGCTGCGTTCGATCATTCAAGAATGGAACGAAGGTTTGGTAACCATTACAGTAGATAGCGACCCAAAAACAGTCATCGAAAAATTCGTCCGTACCAAGCTACATCAAGCCTTTGTCAATCCAAGTCGCCATAAATTGTTTGCGATTGAAGTTATCGGCGGTGCACCGCATTTGCATGAATTTATGTCCACTACGATGAAGGAGTGGGTACACGATAAAGCACAGGTAATGAAAGAGTGGCACAAGCAAGGCAAAATTGGGATTACTGATCCTCTACAACTACTGATTTTGATTTGGGCGACTACCCAACGTTATGCTGAATTCGAGATTGAAATCGTTGGATTAATGGATAAGACGGCGTATGACGCAGCAGATGAAGCACGTGCGGCAGACTTTCTGGTGCCTTTTATTTTAAAAGGCTGTGGCCTTGAATGATGACAAGATGGCTATTTGAAAAGGTGCCTATTTGACAGGGTGCCTATTTAATAAGTCAGGTGCTTAATCAGCGAAGTGCACAGATTGTTTCTATTTTTCTGTGCACCTCGTTTACGGCGAAACACTTCGATATGTTCAGCCCTAGCTTGTGTTTAGCATTAAGCGACTTCTTGCGTTGGTTCTAATTTGTCTTTTGCATGCTGTGCTTTGGTATCAAACTCGATGCCATAGTTTTGAGGTAAAATCATATCAAGGGTGATGGCCACAATCCCTGCCATCGTTACCGCTGAGCCAAAGATATTCTGAAAGAACTGGGGCGTTTGTGACAGTACATCAGGGACAAAGGCGATACCCGTTGCCAGACCCAGTGAGGTGGCAATGATTAAGACATTACGATGCGTGAATTGCACGGTAGATAAGATACGAATACCAGCAGTCGCTACCGTCGCAAACATCAGTAGCGTGACGCCGCCAACAACAGGCTTCGGTAATTGGGTAAAAATAGCACCAAGGACGGGGAATAGCCCCATCAGGCATAGAATACCGCCCACATAGAAACCCACATACCGACTGGCAATACCCGTCATCTGGATCACACCGTTGTTTTGGCTAAAGGTTGTCACAGGGAAGGTATTGAATATCGCCGCAATCAGAGAGTTAACACCATCTCCTAGTACACCGCCTTTGATGCGTTTCTCATAGAGAGGGCCTTTGATCGGTTCACCTGATATCATTGAGGTAGCGGTCAAATCACCCGAGGTCTCAATACTGGTAATGATGTACATAAAGGCAATGGGAATAAATGCCTGCCAATCAAAACCAAAACCATATTTGAAGGGAATGGGAACGGTGAAAAAATCCGCTTCAGACACCAATGAAAAATCAATGCGCCCCATAAATACGGCAGCGAGCAAGCCTAACATCAGACCGATAAAGATAGCACTTGAGCGAATAACCTTATTGTTAATAATGCTAATGAGCACCACACTGACGAGTACGCCACCACCTAAGAGTAGGTTTGGAATACTACCGAAATCCTCAGCACCAAACCCACCTGCCAAATCAGTGAGACCTACCTTTGTTAGGGACAAACCAATCGTGACAATCACACAGCCAGTAACAATAGGGCTCATAAATGATTTGAGTTTGGTGATAAATTGACTCAAAAATATCTCAACAAATGCACCGAGAAATGAAACACCAAAAATAACGGATAAAATCTCTTCTGGACCACCGCCGCGGTTTTTTACCACAAATCCTGCCGTCAGTACCGCTGCCAAAAATCCAAAGCTGGTGCCTTGCAGTGCCATAAGGCCAGAGCCGATGGGACCGATTTTTCGAGTTTGAATAAAAGTCGCTACCCCAGATACGATCAACGACATGCTAAGAAGATAAGGAATATGTTCCCCTAGACCTAAAGTGCCACCGATGATTAATGAAGGGGTAATAATACCAACGAAAGCAGCAAGTACGTGCTGTATGGCACCTAAGAATGCTTTGATAGGGTTGGGGCGGTCGTGCAGTCTATACAGTAAATCGGTATTCGCTGGAACGTTTTCACTCATGGTGGTTTCCTCCTAAAATAACTGCTTAGCACCCGCTTAACTGTAGATATCAGACAATGTGGTAGATCACGAGATCAAAGTCTTAACCCAATCCTTGACTTGTTTTTTATCGATGTAAACAATAGTGTACGCATCCGTCTGTAAGATAATTAATAGAAATAACTAATATATGTTGGCTAATATTTGAACAACCTGACCAATTAGTCAGGTCTATTTAGGGTATAGGTAAAATACAAATCATTGCAATGTTTTTTTTGATACTAGTGCGTTTACAGGTTTGTTACGAAGGAGGGAGGGTTAGGTAACATTGGAAAGCAGATCAAAGAAGAGGGGTGCTGACCATTGAGAACGAATAAGTACTAAGACCTATCGGCCTCTCTATTACTGTTTTTTTAATCAAAAAAAGCCCCAACCATAACGACTATGATTGGGGCATTTCAATTTTGCTTGCTTAATATTTATTCCACTATAACCAAAATTGCTACTTTGGGCTTGATGACCATACGGGTGAGCGGATAACGCCTTGCCCTGATTTACCAAACGCTTCGCCACCATTGAGAGATTTGATGGTCAGCACCCCTTTGCCGCCTTGGGTCGAGGCGTAGACCACGCGTTTACCGTTTGGTGAGAAGCTTGGTGCTTCGTCGATACCTGTATTGCCAAGATTGGTAGTGATAGCACCATTGCTATTCATAATAGCCGCTGAGCGTCCACTCAAAAAGGCAATTTGTGTACCGTCACTGCTAAACTGTGGACTGGTCGCATAACCTCCATTTGAAACTTTAATGGTTTGTCCCGTGGCAAACTCGTAGCGATAGACTTGCGGCTTGTTAAAGCCAGTTTTATCACTGACAAAAACGAAAGATTTGCCGTCTGGTGCATAGCTTGGTTGTACTTCACTGCTTGGTAAATTGGTAAGCCTTCTAGGTGTACCGCCGCTGGCACTCATCTCATAGATATCAGCGCTACCTTCAAAACTACTAGAGAATAATATCTTGCTACCATCAGGAGAGAACGAGGGGCTTAGGTTACTACCTGAAAAAGGCGTCAGAGCAGTTGCACCGCCGCCACTGACGTTTTGCACGTAGATAACAGGATATGATTTCTCACGTTGTACCGAGTAGGCGATACGGTTGCCATCAGGTGACCATGCTGGTGAGAAGATAGAGCCTGCTACCTCAGTGATGGTTTTGGCGTTTTCACCATCAGCATCCATCACTTTTAGACGAGAGACTTTTTGTTTGCCAGTGCCTGTTTCTTCTATATAAGCAATACGCCCTGAGAAATCCCCTGGAATGCCAGTAATCAGCTCATAGACTTTATCTGCGATGACGTGACCGGCGTAGCGCATGCTTTCTCTGTTATTGTCAGCGGTTAGGCTTTGCTTGCCTTCTATCACGCGACCAGATTTGACATCGATGACCTCATAATCGGTGACGATTTTGCCGCGATTGGTACGAGTGCTGCCGACGACCAAATAAGGTATGCCCATACTTTGCCATACTGGCAGTGTGCCTGCCAGCTCGCTACTGCTGCGTGGCTGCTGCGGTAGGTTTTGGCTGGTGACTTTTAGTTCTGTATTATTCAAATCATTTAAAATAATAGGGGACAAAACAGAATCGCCTGCGAATAGTACAAACGCGACTTGGTTTTGTTGGACAGGAATCTCATAGTCCAATTCTAATACGACAGGGGCTGCGAGCACGTTTTGCGAGATAAGCAATGCTGAACTACCCGCAAGTAAAGAGGCTAGTAGTTTTTTATGAGTATACATGGGTCAATGGCGCTCCTAAAATTAATATGATAGTCATTTTTATAGTCGATGAGGCAAGTATTTAGATGAAAAAACGATGCGATAAAAGCCGCTTAACATCACGTTATCAATAATACAAGACGCTAGCAACTGATTAATTGCTGCCTTTAAATTGTATGGTAAAAGTCGGGTATTTAGGGTCATCAGCATCAATTGGGAGACTGCCAGTATTGAGTACCGCTTGTCTTGCCGCTTCATTGACCGTGCTATCAGGTCCAGAGGCGGTCACATTGATTACATCGCCATTTGCATTGACAGTGATGGTCAGGGTGGCACGTTGGGTAGAGCCTCGCGCGGCGGTAGGCGGCGTATAGTTGCGCTTAATTAAGTTGATGATTTCGCTGTTGCTGGCACCGCGACTGCCACTGGATGCAGAGCGACTACTGCCCTTGGACGTACTAGAGGTTGACGTATCACCAGACATAGTAGACTGCCCATCTGATAGGCTAAAGGTTTTCCCTGCATTGCCAGAGCCGGCAGTATCAATCTCAATATTGCGATCGCTAGCAGTGGGACGTTTTATCTTTGGTGGATTGTTCTGCTTTTGACGAAACTCTCCCAGTCTTTTTTGTTCTTCTATGAGCTGGTCGCGTTTGCTTTGATCGACTTGGTCAAGCTCTTCCATAGCGGATTCGTCTAGTTGTGCTGCCCACTCAGCCATTTTGCGCTCATACTCTTGATTTTGCTCAAGCAGACGTTGTTGATGGTCTTCGCTCATCAGTATGGGTTGACCAGCTGGCTCCTCAGATCGTGTAAATACAGGCACGCGCTGAGAGCTTGACTGACTTGAATTTTGCGCACTGACGCTACTACCAGATATTTCTGGCTGGGCACTACTAGACGAGTCGCTAGTGCTACTATCCATCTGCATTGCGCTAGCTGCTGCACGGTTGGCCAGTATTTGTCCTTGCATTTCAGCAAGTTGCTCAGGGGATACCATGACCGTCTCAATACTACCAGCAATCTCAACTTCAGTGGTTTGATAGTTATAAACCAGTATGCCAATGACAAGGCCATGCGCCAGTAAGCTTAGCAACGTAGGCAATGTTAGGCCGTTGCTTTCTGGTTCGGTAGGTACATAGACGGCAGGAGCATTATGCATGGTAAGGATACTCATGAACGTGATTTGTCAGATTGATTACTAGGATTAGCTATTATGATATGAAACGTTTACTAAAGGATATTTATCACTATAAAGAAGGCGTGGGTAGAGGCGCACCGGTCAGTAATCCAACTTTTTCGATACCTGCTTGCTGCAAAGTTGCCATGAGCGTCATGATGGCACCATACTGATTGTTTTGATCGGCATTGATCATCACCTGTACTGGCTCAGCATTACTATTATCGCTCTGAGACTGTAGGTTAGATAATGTATTAATCAGCTCAGGCTCACTTACAGGCACGTCAACATTGCTTTCATAACTGATAAAAATATCACCCTTGTCAGTCAACGAGACAATCACAGGTAATTGGCTTTGACTCATGGTATTGGTTTGTTCTTTTGGCAAATCAACATCGACGCCTGTAATCAGCATCGGCGCTGTCACCATAAAGATCACCAGTAGCACCAGCATGACGTCAATGTAAGGTACGACGTTCATTTCTGCATTAAGAGCTTTTTTTTCACGGCCGTAGGGGTTTGGTTTCATAGCCCTGTCACCTGACCTGCATTAACTTGGGTTTCTTTGCTAATAGGTGCTTGTACGCTGGTCTCACGCTGCAGCATGCCCGTCATCTCATCACAAAATAAGGCACGCGAGTCATATAGTTGGCTCGATTTTGCTGTGAAGTGGTTGTATGCCAATACCGCAGGGATAGCGGCAAACAAACCCATGGCTGTGGCAATCAGTGCTTCGGCGATACCGGGAGCGACAGAGGCGAGGGTAGCTTGCTCAGTTTGAGACAGTCCCAAAAAGGCATTCATAATGCCCCACACTGTACCGAACAATCCGATGTACGGAGCAACGGAGCCAATGCTGGCTAGCGTCGTCAGTCCCGACTCTAGCAATTGCTGCTGGCGACCTAGGCCGACGCGTAGCTTGCGTTCAACACCATCGATAATGTCGTCTTTAGGTTGACGCTTTTTATGCATTCTTAGGTATTCTGAAAAGCCCACATAAAAAATCTGCTCAAGTCCCTGACGATCAGGAGAGCCTTGAATGCCTTGATATAGTTTGGCCAAGTCTTCGCCTGACCAAAACCAAGTCTCAAATTGTTGATCAAAGTTTTTGGCTGTACCAAGTCGAGCACTCATGCGAAAGATAATAACCCAGCTGAGCAAAGAAGCTAATAACAATAGTGCCATCACAATCTGCACCAATAGACTGGCTTGGGTAATAAGATCGACAATATTTAATGATTCAGGCATGTAATGGACTCACGAATAATTGATAACAGCTGGCTGGAATAGTGGTATCCGAACCAGACAACCCCTAAACAAACACTATTTACTTTTTATTATTTAACACGCAGCACGTTTCTTTACTAAAAATTTGTAACTGTGCTTAGAAAAATGCTGCAACAGTAAGTATCGCGATTTAGGTATCGGTATAATAACCCCCTAGTTTACTTCTAAATGAGAGAAAGGTCATTATTAATGTGTTAAACGACTATTTAGGTGGGCTGCTATTGATTCATTCAATAGCTAGTTGAATAACATGGATAATGACCGAGCAAATACTTATTACCTAAAACTCATGACTCAAACCGAATGTTAAATTAACAGCGAATAGAAAGTAGTTTTTCGAATAGCGTAGGGCAGCATGACTATATATAGCTTTTCATGTGGCTTTTCTGACCGATAGTCTTGAAGTCTTTCAAAATCCTATTTTGTACGAGATAGACATCATCAACGATTGAGTTTGTAAGATAACTGGTCTAATATGTTACGCTTTGTTACTACATTATTCTTATTGTGGCATCGTTATTTTTTCGCTGAGGTCATGTTTAATTTTAGGTAATGATGACTTTTTATTATCCAGTCGGGGGCGACACTTATGAATGCAATTGAACGCTATTTTGGGATTAATGGTGAAAATACCACGATCAAAACAGAAATCATCGCTGGTATAACCACGTTCTTGACGATGGCTTATATTATCTTTGTCAACCCTAACGTCTTAGCCGATGCAGGTATGGATAAAGGGGCCGTATTTGTAGCGACCTGTATAGCAGCAGCAGTAGGTTGTTTCATCATGGGTATCTACGCCCGACTACCAGTTGCGCTCGCACCAGGTATGGGTCTTAATGCCTTCTTTACCTATGGTGTGGTGCTTGGTATGGGCTACGCATGGCAGACAGCGCTAGGTGCGGTGTTCTTGTCTGGTTGTATCTTTGTACTATTGAGTCTATTTAAGATTCGTGAAGCAATTATTAATGCTATTCCAACATCCCTCAAGAACGGCGTAGTTGCTGGTATTGGTGCGTTCTTGGCGTTTATTGCATTGCAAAGCGCAGGCATCATCGTCAATCATGATGCAACTTTAGTTGGTCTTGGTGACATGACATCATTCGGTCCTGTCATGGCTTCACTAGGTTTTGTTGTTATCATTGGCCTGTCTTACAAGAGAGTCCCAGGTGCGGTAACCATTGGTATTTTATTGGTTGCACTGATTAGCTTATTAATGGGCTATACACAGTTCACAGGTATCATCTCTTCACCGCCTTCTATTGCACCGACGCTTATGCAGTTAGATATTGCTGGTGCATTTGATGTGGGCATGATCAGTGTTATATTTGCTTTCTTATTTGTCGATTTGTTTGATACTGCTGGTACTTTGATTGCTACCACTAGCCAAGCAAAGCTAACGGACAAAGATGGCAATATCCCGAATATGGGCAAGGCACTACTCGCTGATTCAACCGCGACAGTAGCGGGTTCTTTACTGGGCACTTCATCGACAACCAGTTATATTGAGAGTATCTCTGGTATCGCCTCAGGTGGCCGTACAGGCTTAATGGCTGTTACGGTAGGTGTGCTATTCCTGTTCAGTATCTTCTTCTCGCCATTAGCAGGTATGATTCCAGCTTATGCAACGGCTGGCGCTATCTTTTATGTAGCCGTACTTATGATGGGTACCCTAAAGGACATTAATTGGAGCGACTTAACAGAAGCAGCACCAGTGGTCGTGGTATTGCTATTCACACCGCTTACATACTCTATCGCTGACGGTATCGCACTTGGTTTTATTACCTTTACGGCTGTAAAAGCAATTGCAGGCAAGTTTGCAGATATCAGTATCGCTGTCTGGATTTTGACTGCTATATTATTGTTCAAGATTATTTTCTTATAATGCAAAGTGTAGTAAGACATTAATAGTGTCTTAAACAAGAAACCCTCCTTATCAGCTGATGATAAGGAGGGTTTTTTTTGTCAGCATTATAAGACTATCGTCTTAATTTAATCCCGATATTCTTATGGTTAATGTTTAGTATTTCTGATACCAGTATTAAGTAGGGTGATGCCAAACTATGGGCAATAGTAAACAAAAAAACGTAACCAAAGCGTCATGGCCAATAAAATGCTTGTAAGTTATTGTTATTTAGATATATATTAATTTATGAAAATAATAAATTTCGTTAGTTTGAAAAAAACTTTCGTGATATTATAGCCGAGTTAAGCGCATCACCTCAATCAACGCCGTAGAGGTTTTTCTTACAGTGAATTAGCATCATCAAAGATGACAGATTTGTAATTATTAGAGCGATTTTTCGGTTCAATAAGGCGATATTTGGTCATCACACTCCTTTCACTACTAACAAGAAGAAGGCACTAATGCCGCTTAGCTTTTCGTTGTTGCCTTTGTATTGTTAACGTAGCCCGTTTAACAGTCGAACGACCTACTTAACCGTCTCCAGCCTATGCTGGATTTTTAGTTTTGTGATGGCGCCGTTTGGTCTTTTGATTATTGCTGTGAATATCCGTCAGTAACCACTATTTTTTGATAGCGGTTATGAGCAGTTATACAGGACGATCAGACTTCCTAAAGCACCATTTATTATGGTTTTTAAACGATAGTTATGGAGTTGTTATGAACCCAGTAGACCAGTTTACCCCGCAAGAGCCGATCTTGTTTAATCCTGTTGATATGCTGTCGCCTGAGTATCTCGCCCAGTCAGCAGAAGAGCTAAATAAGCGTATCTCACCGCTATATAGCGCCGATGAAGAACGTTGGTTGTCTGAGTTATTGCCACTTGCCAAACCCAGTATAGAAGAACGCGATGCTGCTGCTGAGCAAACGCGCAAACTGGTCGAGCACGTGCGTAATGATGGTAAAGCCGTCAAGATGGTTGACTCATTATTGCTCGAGTATAGCCTTGATACCCAAGAAGGTATCTTGCTAATGAGCTTAGCAGAAGCCTTGATTCGTGTACCAGACAACTATACGGCTGATGCGTTGATTCATGACAAAATGAGTGTGGCTGACTGGAAAAAGCACATCAAAAATGACAATGGCTTTATGGTCAATGCCTCTACTTGGGGCATGATGATGACTGGTCGCGTTGTCAGTATTGACAGCAGTACCACTGCATCAGGTTTCTTGGATCGCATGACTAAGAAGATGGGTGAGCCTGTCATTCGTAGTGCCATGCAAAAAGCCATGCGTATCATGGGTCACCAGTTTGTATTGGGCGAAACCATTGAAGACGCCAATAAAAACAGCCAGCCATACCGTAATAAAGGTTATACCTATTCATTCGATATGCTAGGTGAAGCGGCTATCACGCATAGAGATGCTGAAAAATACTTCAATGACTACTTGCATGCGATCAAAGCGACGGCCAACGTCAAAGTCAAAGAAGGTATGCCAAAGCCATCAGTATCTATTAAATTGTCTGCGCTGCATCCTCGCTATGAAGCGACACAAGAAGCTCAAGTTATGGGTCTATTGCGTCAACGCTGCTTGCTTCTTATTGAAGCGGCACGCGAAGTCAATGTTGATCTTAGTATTGATGCCGAAGAAGCCGATCGTCTTGAGATTTCTTTAAAACTGTTTGAGTCTCTATACCGTGATAACTCAACAGCTGGCTGGGATGGCCTAGGTATCGTTGTACAAGGTTATTCTAAACGTGCTATCGCTGTATTGGCTTGGCTTGCTCGTTTGTCTTCTGAAGTAGGCGATCGCATTCCGGTACGTCTCGTAAAAGGGGCTTATTGGGATACTGAGATCAAACTTGCTCAGCAAAAAGGTCTATCAGGCTATCCAGTTTGGACACGCAAAGAAGGTACAGATACTGCATATCTTGCTAGTGCGCGTTTCTTATTATCAGACCATCTGCGCGGTCTTATCTGGCCACAGTTTGCGACGCACAATGCGCATACACTGTCTTCAATCATGACCATGAGTCAGCACAAAGAGTTTGAATTCCAGCGTTTGCACGGTATGGGTGATGCACTTTATGACCATATCTTGCAAGCTTATGAGATACCTGTACGTATCTATGCACCAGTTGGCGCGCACAAAGACTTGCTACCATATTTGGTACGTCGTTTGTTAGAGAACGGTGCCAACAGCTCGTTTGTTCATCAGTTATTAGACAAGTCGTATCCGATTGAAAAACTAACTGTGCATCCATATGACAAGCTACTTGCCAACCCAACATTGCACAACCCAGATATCCCGCTACCACTAGAGATTTATGGTTCGCGACGTGCAAGTTTTGGCCCTAATATATTTGTAGAGTCACAGTGGTTGCCGTTTAAAGCAGCTATTGATAGCCATCTCAATAAAAAATGGTCAGCGACACCTATCATCAACGGCCAAGCAATTAGTGAATATGAATTAGATGGCGTCACCCATCAGCTTGATGCTCAGCCTGTACTTGCGCCTTGGAATCATGACGTAAGCGCTGGTGAAGTCAAATATGCCAATGCAGAACTGGCTCGTCAAGCGATTGATGTCGCTGTCGCTGGTCAAAGTACGTGGCAGAACGTGACAGTAGCCAAACGTGCTGAGATATTACGTAAGATTGCTGAGCTATACGAAGAGAACTACGCTGAACTAATGGCACTATGCCAAGTTGAAGCGGGCAAGACCATGCAGGATGGTATCGATGAAATCAAAGAAGCCGTTGATTTCTGTCGTTTCTATGCTGACGAAGCAGAGCGTCTAGATGACGTCGTGCATGAGTTTACAGACTTGGCTGGCAAGCAGTCTCGTCAAGTGTATAAAGCACGCGGTACTTTCGTTTGTATCAGTCCATGGAACTTCCCATTGGCTATCTATACGGGACAGATTGTAGCTGCACTTGCTGCAGGTAACACCGTAGTAGCAAAACCTGCTGAACAAACCAGTTTGGTAGCTCACTTTGGTGCACAGTTGATGTATCAAGCGGGTATACCAGCAGAAGCATTGCAATTGGTCATTGGTGCAGGCGACGTAGGTGGTGCTTTGACGGCGGCTGACAATATCGCAGGGGTGATATTTACAGGCTCTACTCAAACAGCCCAACGTATCAACCAAAGCCTAAACGACCATGCACAAGCTAGCGGTGAGTTGCCTGTCTTTATCGCTGAGACTGGCGGTCAAAATGCGATGATCGTTGACTCAACGGCACTGCCAGAGCAAGTCGTTAGAGATGCGGTACTATCAGCATTTGGTTCAGCAGGTCAGCGTTGTTCAGCTTGTCGCATATTGTGTGTACAAGAAGAGATGGCCGATGATTTAATTGAGCTATTGCAAGGTAATATGGCTGAGCTGTCTGTAGGTAATCCTCTATATGCTGCGACAGATGTAGGTCCAGTAATTGATGCGGATGCTAAGCATGGTTTAGAGGCGCACATCGAACGTATGAGTGCTGAGCCGACTGCTACTATTTTGGCACAGACGCCCATGAGCTCAAGCTCAGTCGTCAGTCAAGAGAAGTCTACCTTTGTATTGCCGACCGCAATTGAAGTGAAGAGCATTGATGTGATCGGTGGTGAACACTTTGGCCCAATTCTACACGTACTTCGTTATCAAGCGCGTGATTTGAATAAGCTGATTGATGCCATCAACAACACAGGCTTTGGTTTGACGTTAGGTATCCATAGTCGTATCGAAAATACTGTTGAGCACATTGAGCGCCGCGCATTTGTCGGCAACACTTACATCAACCGTAACCAAATCGGCGCGGTCGTAAACGTACAGCCATTTGGTGGTTGTGGTCTATCAGGTACTGGTCCTAAAGCTGGTGGCCCGCACTATGTCGCGCGTCTCATGCAACTTAGCTCAGAAGCAGTCAACGCTGAACAGTCAGCTGCTCATATGACAGCGACCGAAACCCAAACTACCACTCAAACAGAACTCGCATAAGGAGTAGCAAAATGGCGACTGAATTCAAAAAAAATCATGCCCAGGTTTGTGAATCTTGGCGATTACTCGGCGCAGTGAATCGCGCAACGTATCTACAAGCAGCCGTTCCAAAACTGGCATTGCTCACTGGTGATGCCAATAAAGCAAAGCGTTTATTCAACCATTTGTTGAGCGCTGCGCCTAGCTTGGATGAGATGCATCGTATGACAGGGGCAACAGGCGAGTCCAATGACTTGTATGTGACTGGTCGTGGTAAGACGATGGTCATCGGTAGCGAAACTGCTAGAGCCATGGCAGTATTAGGTCAGCTCATCGCGGCACTCCTAACAGGTAATGAAGTTATATTGCATTGCCCAAGCCAAGATGAGATGTGTAATGAAGCTGCTAAGATACTGCACGACACAGGTATCAGCGAAGATGTATTGAGTGTGGCTAACGATTCGCAAACAGTCACGCTTTTATATATCGATCGTCTAGCACAAGTGGCTGTCTCTGGTAGCCGCAGCGAAGTGCAAGCCGTCAGTCAAGAGCTTGCTAATACAGACGGTATTTTGACGCAGGTTATTAGTGTTACTGATATGGAAGGCTTGTCAGAAATGCTAACGCCTGACTACCTACATCGTTTTGTCACTGAGCGAGTCAAGACTATCAATACCACAGCAATCGGTGGTAACGCGAGCTTGCTTGAGCTTGGTACAGAGTAGAATCACTGCATTAATTACGAATCCGCTTCGCTTTTATATCAACTTTTATAAAGGCTAAGCGGTGTTTGGTAGCGCTATAACTACCAAACTAGTGATTGCATAAGATGTATAAGAAAAAACCGCTATCTGAGTAATTATCAGATAGCGGTTTTTTTTTGTTTATGCTGTTTAACTGAAGCCTGATGACAGGATGTTATTCAGCAATATCAACCCATACCCAGCCGTTCTCTAGCCATTCGCTCAAATCATCTGCATCAACATCGGTGACGTCGCTATGTTGTAATGCTTCACCATTGGCCAAGCGTACTAGTACTGCTATCGCCGATTCATCAAGCCCATCGATACGTTGACCATTAGCATACAGTACAGTGCCATCATCGGTCTGGCTATAGAGTAGGCGGTTGCTATAGTCCGCCTGCAATGTGGCCCCTTCTGATAGGGCCTGTATTAGCTCATCGGTATCTAACGTCTCTTCTGGCATCAGCGCATCATATTGGCGTTTACTAACTACTTCAGAAACTGCTTGGCGAATCATATCATCACCGCGATCAGATTGTAGCATCTCTAGTAATTGCGCCTTGATAGCGGCAATACTATCTGCTTGCAATTCACCTGACGCTTGTAGCGCTTGCGGTAGTAGCATCGGGATAAATAGCTTGCTGTCGTTAGTCGCAATATCGGCCACACTATCGATGATTTGCATCAGGTTTGGACGGCGGCAACCAAACGAGAAAGTCAAACAGTCATTTTGTGCTACACCGAAATGTGATAATTTCGGCGGTACATAAAGCACATCACCCGCTTCTAGTATCTCATCAAAAATAAGCTCGCCCATGTCGTCAAATAAACGAAGCGGCTCATCAGCAACAAATTCTGTCTGGTCATCACAGAATTTGCCTAACTGCCAACGTCTAGAGCCATAGCCTTGTGCCAAAAACACATCGTAGTCGTCATAATGCTTACCGACCGAACCACCTGCTGGCGCATAAGAGACCATGATGTCATCGCGCTGCCATTGCGGAATAAAGTCAAATGCTTGCCACAACTGACCAAGCTCTGGCGACCATTGCTCAAGGTTCTGTACCAATACGGTCCATTGCTCTGGTAGGTTTTCAAAATCAGTCTCATTCAGTGGGCTTTTTTTAAGTTGCCACTGTGCCTGACCTTCTTTTTTACTGGCTGCTTGAGTCAGCAGTCTTGCGCTAGCATCTTCTTCAAGTGCAAGACCAATCATGTCATCTGGCTCAAACATATCAACTAGCTGCGGCAACCCTTGCTTAATAAGCAGTGGCTTCTTTTGCCAGTATTCAGTCAGGAATTGCTTAGGCGTGATAGAGTCGGGTAAACAAAGAGGAATAGAAGTCATTGATAAATCCATATTTTGGCGGTGTACAAGATTAATAATAAGGGATGCTTTATAGGAGGGTTTTAATAGTTTAAGATTGTCATCTACTTGGTGTCTATTATTTTGGTGACGTTTATATAGTACATGTAAGCAATAACGATTATCAAAATAATAGCTGTCATCAGAGCATCCACTCAATCGTAGGAACGTTATGAAAAAGCTGCATTTTGTTGTCATCATCGCTAGCGTGTTTTTGCTACAAGCCTGTGTCCATAAAATCGTCACAGTACCCGCAAAAATCGCTTATAAAACTACCAAAGGCGTGGTCAAAGGAACCGTTGCTGTGGGTAAAGCCATCATACCAGGCGACAGTGATGACGATGATGATAAAAAATAAAACCTTACTTATCGACTATGAGTTTTGAATCAAAAGCAATCGAATCAAAACCAATCATAGCGTTCAAAGTAAGGTTATTATTTATTCAGATAATAGCTATTAAGATAATAAGTGAATAAGATAAAATTACTATCAAGATAGGAGCGAGTAAATAATACTAGGCGCTCCTACCTTTCTAGACTGATTCCATTATCAGTATGCTCTTATTAGCTATTAAAGCTTGGCAATCCATTCTTTAATAGCGCGTGCTTGCTCAGCGGCATTACCGATATAAGTAGCAGGCGTCAATGCACGTAGGCGTTCTTTATCCGCATCACTAACTGCCGATAGCTCATCGCTTTCGACAAACGTTAGCATGGCTTCACGAGTCATGGCATTACCACGAGTCAAGGCTTTTAGTTTCTCGTACGGGTTTTCAACACGATAGCGACGCATGACTGTTTGAATTGGTTCTGCCAACACTTCTTGCGCTTGATTCAAGTCATCATTTAAACGCTGTGCATTTAGCTCAAGTTTACCCACGCCTTTTAGACAAGCATCAAACGCAATCATGCTCTGTGCTAGACCAACACCGATATTACGCAATACGGTTGAGTCCGATAGGTCACGCTGCATACGTGAGATAGGCAGCTTCTCACCCAAATGGGCTAGCATCGCATTGGCAACGCCTAAGTTACCTTCAGAGTTTTCAAAGTCAATTGGATTAACTTTATGCGGCATGGTAGAAGAGCCAACTTCACCGTCTTTTAGGCGCTGTTTAAAATAGCCTAAGCTAATATATTGCCAAATATCACGGTTGAAATCGATCAGGATTGTATTGAAGCGCTTAACAGCATCAAACAATTCAGCGATATAGTCGTGTGGCTCGATTTGAGTGGTGTAAGGGTTAAACGTTAGCTCTAGACGCTGATTTATAAACGCTTCAGCGTGAGTCTGCCAGTCAACATCAGGGTATGCTGAAAAATGGGCATTGTAGTTACCAACGGCGCCGTTAATCTTACCTAACAACTCTACTTGACCGATTTGCTTGATTTGACGAGCTAGGCGATAGGCCACGTTTGCCATCTCTTTACCAAGCGTTGTTGGACTGGCTGTCTGACCATGCGTACGTGATAGCATTGGTTGGTCAGCATGAGCAATAGATAAGTCAACGATACTATCAGTCACTTGCTGCATTTTGGCAACGACGAGCTCACGGCTGTCTTTTAGCATCAATGCATACGATAGGTTATTGATGTCTTCACTGGTACAGGCAAAGTGAATGAATTCAAGTGAATCGATTAAGGCATCCTGACCACGGAACTTGTCTTTGATAAAGTACTCAACCGCTTTTACATCATGATTGGTCGTCGCTTCGATGTCTTTGATAGCTTGAGCATCTGCTTCGCTAAAATCATCAACGATTGCATTCAAAAAAGCGTTGGTCTGGTCATCAAATGCTGCTAATTCACCAATTGCGCTGTTGTCAGCTAAAGACTGCAACCAGCGAATCTCTACCGTAACGCGAGCTTTGATTAGACCAAATTCAGATAAATAAGGACGTAAGCTGTCAGCCTTTGATGCGTAACGGCCATCAATTGGAGAGAGAGCGGTAAGTGGGGTCATGGTTATGCCTCAGTAGTTATGAAATAAAAAACTGCAAGAGTCTAGATAAAAAATTACCATATAAAAAACGACGTCGAAATCGTTGCGCGTAATATAGCAGAAATATGATATTAAAAAAGCGGTCTATGCAAATAAAGCGATGTTGACGCTCGTTAAAATTATGTTATTTACTGCATCAACATCTGTGCTTTAGGTTGGGTATTAGGAGTCAATTAGAATCCGCAAGGTGCATCGATAGATTCAATCACGCCACCGCCTAGACATACTTCATCGATATAAAATACCGCTGATTGTCCAGGAGTGACAGCGCGCTGTGGCTCATCAAATACCACGCGCACTTCGCTGCCATCAGCATTGGTCGCAAATACGCGACACGCTTGATCTGGCTGGCGATAGCGAGACTTTTCCATACAGGCTAGGCCTTCGTCGCTAAACACATCCGCAGGTGGTAAACCATCAATCCAATCAAGCTTATAGGCTTTTAGCTCGTTGCTCATTAGCATGGGATGTTCATGCCCTTGACCGACGATTAAACGGTTTTTCTCTAAGTCTTTTGCCAATACAAACCACGGTGCCTCTACACGGTCTTTAACCCCGCCAATGCCGATGCCGCCGCGTTGACCCAGTGTGTAATACATGAGGCCGTCATGAGTGCCGATGACTTTATTATCATCAGTAAGTATCTCTCCTTTTTGGGCAGGTAAGTATTGCTGTAAGAAGTCTTTAAAACGGCGTTCACCAATAAAGCAAATGCCTGTAGAATCTTTCTTTTTAGCCGTCGCTAGGTCATACTCTTCAGCGATCTGACGTACTACTGGCTTTTCAAGCTCACCAACTGGGAATAGCGTTTTGGCGATTTTGTCACCGCCAACCGCATGTAAGAAATAGCTTTGATCTTTGTTATTATCAAGACCGCGTAAGAGCTGAGCAACCTCAGTGCCGTCATTATTTTTGTAATTCACACTGCGGCGCGTATAGTGACCTGTAGCGATATAATCTGCACCAAGGGTCAACGCATAGTCCAAAAACGCCTTAAACTTGATTTCTTTGTTGCACAAGATATCAGGGTTTGGGGTGCGTCCTGCTTTATATTCTGCCAAAAAGTGCTCGAATACGCGATCCCAATATTCCATAGCAAAATTGGCCGTGTGCAGCTTCATACCGATTTTGTCACATACGGCTTGCGCGTCTGCTAGATCATCCATCGCCGTACAGTATTCGGTACCGTCATCTTCTTCCCAGTTCTTCATAAACAAGCCTTCGACCTTGAAGCCTGCCTGTTGAAGTAATACGGCTGATACAGAAGAATCGACCCCACCTGACATACCGACAATCACATGCTTGGTGCTAGGATTTTCGACATCAGCAAGTGTTAAAGGGTGATGAGCATTAAAAGACTCAGAAACGGTTGTGCTTGAGGTATTTTGTATGGCTGACATAAAACGGCTCAACTATTTATACGTTATCCAAATTACATGCCGACGCCAAGTGTTATGCAATCACTACAATACGTAGTCTCAGCACAACAACGTCAGCTTGTCTTTTGGATCTGGTATTATGATAAAATAAACGTCATATTATACCAGTTAATTGAAACTGGTGGCGACCGATGGTGTCTGGCTACTAGTAAAACCACTTTGAAAATTCAGATAGTGGTTTTGAATTATTTTAATCACCTTTAACTCATCTTGGAATAATAATGATAAAAATTGGTCAAGGTATCGACGTTCATGCTTTTCATAATAATGGTCAGCAGCAACAATATGTCATTCTAGCGGGCGTGCCTATTGAGCATACTCACAGTTTGCTCGCACACTCTGATGGGGATGTGGTGTTACATGCATTGGCTGATGCGCTGCTTGGTGCCTTAGCACTTGGTGATATCGGGCAGCATTTTCCCGATACCGATGCGGCACATGCTGGATTGGATTCACGAGTACTGCTGCGTTATGTTTATAGTAAAGTGCAAGAGGCTGGTTACAGCCTAGGCAATGCTGATATTACGGTGATGTGTGAGCGTCCAAAGTTAGCGCCGCATAATCTAGCAATGCGTACCAATATCGCTAGTGACCTGCAAACGGATATTAGCAATATCAGTGTGAAAGCGACCACGACTGAAAAATTGGGATTTACGGGTCGTCAAGAGGGCATCATGGCCAATGCCGTGGTATTATTAGTCCCTAATGCTATCGAACCTACATAGATCGAAAATTCGTGCTTGTAATATAGCGGCAGTCGCCCCATGTATCAGCCACGTCTTTACACAATTATTTTATATAAATAATCATTTTAATGAACCGCTTTATCAATAGGAGCTTTTATGAGTGAGCAAACCCCAAACACTGCTGCAAACGACGTTGAACAATTGATCCGTGATCAAATCCGTGACAATAAAGTTATTATCTACATGAAAGGTACACCGCAATTTCCACAGTGTGGCTTTTCAGCGCGCTCTATCGAAGTGTTGACTCAGATTGGTCGTCCATTTGCGTTTGTAAACATTTTAGAAAACCCAGAAATCCGTGCAACGTTGCCAAAAATTGCTAACTGGCCAACTTTCCCGCAATTATGGATTGATGGCGAGTTGATGGGTGGATCAGACATCATCCTGCAAATGTATCAATCAGGCGAGCTAAAGCCATTGGTTGAAGCAAACAGCCCTGCTGCTTAATACTTGAGAGTGTTGGTTAGATGTCTTTGATGTCTAATTAGCCTTTGTAAGATATGAGCACAGAAAACCCAAATAGTCATTTAATGGCTATTTGGGTTTTTTATTGTCGCTATTAGTGTTGTTAGTAGCGTATCTATTCTTGTTCCCATTAGTATTTTCACGCGCCTATATCATTAGGATTCGTTGTTTTTATAGGATTTACCCCCATATAGTGTCCAAGATATCAGCGATATAAATAATAATTAACAGGTGAGTAAGAGAGCTTTATGAATAACCAAACCAGCGAACAGTTAAACGAGCAAAGAGAAGCGGCTGAGCAGGCGGTGATTGAAAAACGTCGTGAGCGTTTAAAAAACGAATCTACGCGGATCATTGAGATTGCTAATAATGAGTCATACTCAGCACTGAAGTGTATTCATCAGCTTAGTGTGGCGGGCGGTGCAACTGAAGCGACCTATATCGCTATTGAACAGCGCATTGTTGTGGACCAAGATCCAGCAGGTGCTTATCACTTGGCGTTGTTGGCTCAAAACACGCCAGATTTGCCAATCGATGCTCGTCAACTTATCGAATTAATAGTCAACAAGGGTGATAACCATCAGCGCTTGGCCTTGCTCAAAAACTTACCATTACCGCCAGTTGAGCTCATCAAAGCGCAGATTTTAGCGAGTGATGATGGTGAGGCGATTGGTCAAATGAATGCGTATCTACAGATAAACCCAGAAGGGTATGGTAGCCATCATATGCTGTCTAGCGGTCAATCGGATCAGATCGTACCGCTTAGCCCTGGCAACAATAACCAAAATGATAATCAAAACAGTAATTAGTAAGGCAACAACTAGCACTAGCAAGACAGTAACTAGAGTAGAGAAATTTTCGCTTAATTTTAATAGTTTTTGTTCTAACGTTTTTTAAGTATCAAAAAATTGTTATAATTATGGGTTATTCAGGGCGTGTCCTTAATCTGAACAAAAGCATCTGAATGGACTAAAAATGGTTAAATATTGCCAAACTATGTCAAATAGCTGGTTAATATCCTGATATTATCTGCGCTATTTTCCTTGTTTGTCTGCAATTTACCTCATTCTTATCACCATTTTCAAAATAAGAACACGCCCTAACCAATTATGAACGACTTATCTGAGTCGTTATCTTCTTATAAATTCGACTGACGTTTATTTGCTGATTGTTTTCTTATTTGAACATAGGATATGGCAATCAGCAGCGTTATGAGTCAAGTGAGGCACACATGCAATACCCAAAACATTACGACGTGATAGTGATCGGCGGTGGTCATGCTGGTACAGAAGCTGCTCTGGCAGCTGCACGTATGGGCGCACAGACCTTATTGTTGACGCATAATATTGAGACGCTCGGGCAGATGAGTTGTAACCCTGCGATTGGTGGTATCGGTAAATCGCATCTGGTACGTGAGATTGATGCGTTAGGCGGCGCAATGGCGCTGGCGACAGATAAAGCAGGTATCCAGTTTCGCGTACTAAACAGTCGTAAAGGGGCTGCCGTTCGTGCCACGCGTGCGCAAGCAGACCGTATCTTGTATAAAGCAGCTATCCGTCATACGTTAGAAAATCAGCCAAATCTGGATATATTTCAACAAGCTGCTGATGATATCTTGGTCGAAAACGGCCGTGCGACGGCAGTCGTGACTTCTACAGGTATTGTCTTTAAGACCGAAACAGTGGTATTGACTTCAGGGACTTTCTTAGGCGGCGTTATCCATATCGGTTTGGAGAACTCAAAGGGTGGCCGCGCAGGGGATCAGCCTTCTATCAAATTGGCAGATCGTTTACGTGAGCTTAAGCTGCCAGTTGGTCGTCTGAAGACAGGTACGCCGGCACGTATCGATGCGCGTAGTGTTGATTTCAGCGTGATGACTGTACAGCCGGGTGATACGCCGTTGCCAGTGATGAGCTATATGGGTGACGTCTCTATGCATCCTGAGCAGGTCAATTGTTATATAACCCATACCAATGCGCGTACTCATGACATTATTCGTGAAAACCTTGACCGTTCACCAATGTTCTCTGGCAAAATCGAAGGCGTAGGCCCGCGTTATTGCCCATCTATCGAAGATAAAATTCATCGCTTTGCGGATAAAGACAGCCATCAGATTTTCATCGAGCCAGAAGGTCTGACCACGCATGAGCTATATCCGAATGGTATTTCGACCAGTTTGCCATTCGATGTACAATTAGACTTTATCCATAGCATGAAAGGCTTAGAAAATGCGCATATTACTCGTCCCGGTTATGCGATTGAGTATGATTACTTTGATCCACAAAACCTAAAGCCTACGCTTGAAACCAAGTCGATTGATCGTCTGTACTTTGCGGGTCAGATCAACGGTACGACAGGCTATGAAGAAGCGGGCGTACAAGGTTTGCTCGCAGGTACCAATGCGGCATTTGTCACTACTAACAATAGCGAATTTGACACGTGGACACCGCGCCGCGATGAAGCGTATCTTGGGGTGCTTGTCGATGACTTGATTACCCATGGTACTACCGAGCCATACCGTATGTTTACGAGCCGCGCAGAGTATCGTTTATTGCTGCGTGAAGACAATGCAGATCAGCGTTTGACAGAGACTGGTCGTAAGCTAGGTCTAGTAGACGATGTACGCTGGCAGGCCTATCAAGAAAAAATGGAAGCTATCGCGACAGAAACTTCACGCCTAAAAGATATGTGGGCCACGCCTGCTAATGCTTTAGGTAAGCAAGTAGCCGAGCAAACAGGTGAAGTGCTGTCTAAAGAGTCGACCGCCTTCGATTTGCTAAAGCGTCCGCAAATACATTTTGCTGATATCGCGGCTATCACGGACTCAACTGTTGATACACAAGTAGGTGAGCAGATAGAGATTTCTGTTAAATATGCAGGCTATATCGATCGCCAGCAAGAAGACATCGATCAGATGAAACGTCTCGAGAATACCGCACTACCGATGGACTTTGACTATAGCGTCGTATCTGGACTATCAAATGAGATTGTACAGAAACTCACGCAAGTCCGTCCTTCGACTTTAGCCCAAGCCGGACGAGTGAGTGGGGTTACACCTGCCGCCATTCAGTTATTGGCGATGACGGTTAAAAAGCATAAAAAAGCAAAAGCTGCATTGGACTCATAATAGCTATGCAATAAAGCCTTTTATAATAAAGCACTTATAGTATAAATAGCCCGTAACGATGTTTCGTTACGGGCTTTTGTTTATCAAAAAAAAAGATCGATTTTGAAAGAAAATCATATGTAGCCTTGTCCTACTTGCTACTTTGTCTCTATACTAGGTCAGTGAATTTTCTTACTACTTGTTAATTTGTCTCGCTGATGTCCATATATTTATGGGCTTGTCACCGAACTGAGTCTACTTATGATTGATGCTATTGTTTTTGCTATTACCATTGTCTTACCCAACCTTGCCTTAATGTGGTTGGGTTTTTTTATGCAACGACGCGGTGAGGCAAGCCAAACTTTTATCGATCAGGCATCAAGTTTTGTCTTTAATTATTGCTTGCCGTGTTTATTGTTTTTTAGCGTGGTCGATAGCGACGTCGATTATGGTAAGCAAATTACGCTTATTCTTGTTGGTATCTTGGTGACGTTTATATTATTTATTGGCGCAGAGTTTTATGCCAAACGCTTCGTCAAGCGTCCTGAAGACCAAGGTGTGTTTGTACAAGGCGTATTCCGTAGCAACATGGCCATCATTGGCCTTGCAACCGTGGCCAACGCTTACGGCGCACAAGGGTTAAGTATCGGTGCTGTCTATATGGGCGTGGTAACGATACTGTTTAATATCTTGGCAGTCATTACCTTGAGCCGCGTATCCAAAAGTGTAGATGACACATGGATTAGTCGCGGTACGATGATCGTAAAAAAATTGCTAACCAATCCTCTAATTTTGGCATTGGTTGGGGCATTCGTCTACAAAGCATTGCCGTTACCACCGCTTACTGGGGTAATTCATACCACTGGTGACTTACTGGCAGCGGTGGCTCTGCCGCTAGCACTGATCTGTGCAGGTGCTAGTATTAACCTAAAGTCTATGTTGCATCCTTCGGGCTTATCCATGCAGGCGAGTATTGGGCGAATTGTCATTGCACCATTGATTGCGATCGCTGTTGGGCTCGGATTTGGACTATCAGGCGTGCATATGGGTGTGTTATTCTTGATGGTCGCATCGCCCACAGCTGCAGCCAGCTATGTCATGGCAAAAGCAATGGGTGGTAATGATGTATTGGCGGCTAATATTTTGGCATTTACCACTGTTGTTGGCATGTTTGGTATGGCGATTGGGGCAGCGACGTTACGTGCGCTTGGATTGATGTAATGCAGATTTTATACTATCTTTAAATAAGCAAGTACTTTCGCTTTATCTAATTTTGATAGTCTTAAAAAAGCCCTCTTTTCAAATAAGAAAAGAGGGCTTTTGGTATTAATCTAGCGTTCGCTATTACGCTTGTCTTCACGGCGCTGCTTGCGCTTTGGGCTAGTACGATAGGTCAGATAACCACCGATAGCCATAACGGCAAGAAAGGCGACGATATACATAAATATCGACGAGCCAATCATGAGCGATGCACCGATAATGGGAGTTGCTTCCATGTCAAAAATCCAGTTAAGGTTCATCAATAATTATGCAAGTGTCTCATTTCATTGTAAAGTAAATAAGTTTAGCTCCGGTGTAAGTTCAAGTGAACGGATACGGGCAGCTTGGTCATATATATTGGCCGTCACAATCAGCTCATCTGGCTGATAGGTTGCCAAAAACGCAGCGAGTCTTGGTTTGACCGTGTCGACAGAGCCAATGAATGATACTGACAATGCATTGTCTACCATCATTTTCTCTGCTTGACTCCAGATACTGTCCATATCGTGGGTAGGCTTAGGCATTTGACCTGTTTCGCCACGACGCAGACGTACAAAACTCTGCTGTGCTGAAGTAAAATGATACTCGGCGGTCGCATCATCATCAGCCAGCAATAAGTTTGCAGCTAGCATCACATAAGGCTTATCTAGATAGACAGACGGTTTAAACTGTTCACGGTAAGCCTCAATTGCTTGCCCAAGCATTTGCGGGGCAAAGTGAGAGGCAAACACATAAGGTAGTCCCAAATGTGCAGCCAAAGTCGCACCAAATAGAGAAGAGCCTAATATCCAAATCGGTATGCCTGATTTTGCGCCAGGGAATGCCTGTACAGGGCTGCCATCTGTATCATTACCTAAGAAATACATCAGCTCTTGCACATCTTGTGGAAAGCGTTCGGCATCTTTCATTTGTCGACGAAGTGCCTGAAACGTCGCACCATCAGTACCAGGTGCACGGCCTAGGCCTAGGTCCACACGGTCACCATATAATGCCTGCAAAGTACCAAACTGCTCAGCAATCACGAGAGGGGCATGGTTCGGTAGCATAACGCCGCCAGCACCAATACGGATACGGTCGGTTTTACTACCGATATGCGATAGTAGTACTGAGGTGGCTGCACTGGCGATGCCCGGCATATTGTGATGCTCTGCCATCCAGTAGCGGTTTAAGCCTGATTTTTCTGCTTGCTGCGCGGTTTCCACTGTTTGGGCGATGCCTTCAGCGATGGTTTTGCCTTGAGGTACAGGCGCAAGATCTAAAAAAGATAAAGGGATTTTATTACTCATAAATGTTCCAGTAGTGTGTAAATTATTTTCTACTGATATGCTTATAGACAGTGGTAGTTTCAAGTGCCGCTAGTCACTGTTAATGAATCATAACAAATTCAGTTAATTCTGTTTTTAAGCTTGCTTAACAATTATTAAGGTGTATTTATAAAGGTTGTCGTTTGTCAAAATAAGCGATAAATAAACCATAAGTAAGGTAATAAAAGGATTTAGCAGCATTATACTATGGCATTAAAAAAAGATGGCATTAAAAAAAGCAGGCAACCTAAGTTACCTGCTTCTCTAATTATAAGATTATAATATAATGGTTATTTAATTTATCATTATCTTAAGAACCAAATGCAACATTATTTATCTTGGTCGCTAAGTTTGTAAGCTAAGACATAATCACCGATGGTTGTTCCAACTGAACCATGACCACCTGCAACCAATACGACCATTTGCTCACCTTTAGAGTTTAAGTAAGTCATTGGCGTGGCTTGACCACCTGCTGGAATACGGACATTCCATAGCACGTCGCCATTTTTTAAGTCATAAGCTCGGAAGTTGTTTTCTGTCGCCGCTGACAAGAATGCGACGCCGCCTTTAGTGATGATAGGTCCACCGATACCAGGTACGCCCAGTTCCAGTTTGATAGGAATAGGAGACAAGTCTTGTACCGTACCATTTTTGCGTTGATAAGCGATATCACCTGTGGCTAGGTCAGCACCAGCGATCGTGCCCCATGGTGGCTGCTGACAAGGTACGCCTAATGGTGACAAGAAGGGCCCCAATTCTACTGCATAATCTGCACCTTCATTGGCATTGACGCCTTGCTCGCCTTTATTGGTTTCTGCATCGCCCAACGTGTCTCTAGGAATGAGTTTTGAGGTAAATGCCAAGTAAGTCGGCATACCAAACATCACGCCATTCTCAGGATCGACTGCAATACCGCCCCAATTAAAGGTACCAAAGTTACCAGGATAGACCAAGCTACCATTTGTTGATGGCGGGGTATAGCGACCATCATAGTTGAGCTGATTGAACTCAATACGGCACATCATTTGATCAACAAGACTGGCACCCCACATGTCTTTTTCAGTCAGTGGTTCAGGCTCAAAGCTCAAGCCAGAATAAGGCTGAGTTGGCGCTGCGTGCTCTCCCGCTATGAGATAGCCTTGCGGTGCAGGACGTTCTTTAATCGGTACAATAGGCTCACCCGTTGCGCGGTTCAAGACGTATACATCACCTTGTTTGGTTGGTACAACTAGCGCAGGCTGTACACCATCGGCCGTATCTAGATCAAGTAAGGTTGGCTGCGCAGGCGTGTCCATGTCCCAAAGGTCATGATGGACAAACTGCTGAACCCAGCGCGCTTCACCAGTCTCGATATCTAGAGCGACAACAGACGTTGCATACTTTTCTTCAGCGGCATTTCGGTAGCTACCTAGCTGATCCGGTGTGCGGTTACCCATAGGGAAGTAGGCCAATCCAAGCTCTTCATCGGCAGTAGCGACTGACCATGAATTTGGCGAACTGGTCTTATAAGTTTGGGTTGGATCATTGACATCGAAAGGTGCTGTATTGTCAGGATCACCTGAGTCCCAGTTCCAAAGAAGCTCACCGGTATTGACATCATATGCACGGATCACACCAGAAGGCGAGTTGACGTCGTAATTGTCATTGACAGCACCAGCGACGATGATGGTATCACCCGCGATGACTGGTGGTGACGTCGAGTAATAGTAACCTGCTTGATTAAACGGCATGTTATGCATCAAGTCTAGTGCACCATCATCCCCAAAGTCTTGGCAGCGTTGCCCAGTATTTGGATCGAGTGCATATAGTTTCGCATCAGACGTTGGGATAAATATCTTGGCATCACATTGCTTAGATGCGTTTTCAAAGGTATTGCCAGCAATTTTCTGTACTTGCACGGGGCTAGCTGTACTGTTGCTATTCTCTGCTGAATTATTAGCAGCGGTAGCGATAGGGTCAGGACTGGTCGCTTGACCCGCATAATAAGATACGCCGCGACAGGTTTGGTGCTGACGTTGTAAGTTTTCCTCTACTTGAGGATCAAACTTCCACAGCGTCTCACCAGAGTCGGCATCTAGCGCTAGTACCCAGTTGTGAGGGGTACATAAGTATAAACCGTTGCCAATCTTTAATGGTGTTGCCTGATAAGTGGTCTCACCGACATCGTTAGGACCTTTGACATCACCTGTTTGGATTTGCCATGCCAGTTCTAAATCTTTGACGTTATCGGTATTGATTTTATCTAGAGGTGAGTAGCGCTGACCATAATCAGTACGACCATACGCGCTCCATTCGCCATCTGGCGTTTGCTGACCGTTTGATAACGGGTCACCAAGGTTGGCTGAGGTCTCATCTGAGCTGACGTTTTGCTCGTCATCATTTGCAGCAGTCAAGTTAAGCTCACCGAGTTTGTCAGTGGCATTATTAGCTAGACTACCAAAAGAGAGTAGTGCACCTACGATTACGCTTACGAGCAGTCCCCAATAATACAGAGGGCTTTTCTTAACGTTGTTTATAGTTGGTGTGCTATTTGAAGCTACTTGAGTTTTAGGCCCACGCATTTTGTTGGATACCCATGGCAATAGCATGAGCAAACCAAATATAAGCGGGAAGCCAACTCGAGGTGCTAGCGCCCACCAATAGAACCCAGATTCCCAAAGTGCCCAAGCCATGGTCGCTACGATAAATAGCGCATATAACCCGTAAGCACTCCAGTGTTTTTTGAACAATAAAAAAGCTGTCGTTAGTATAATGACGCCAGCAATGAGGTAGTAAGGACTACCGCCTAAGGACAATAAATAAGCGCCGCCAATGAGTAGAGGGGCGGCAAAAATTGCCATAATGATCGCTACGAATTTTTCCATGAGCGGTATCACCTGTTTACAAAAGAGCAAGTTAATATGTATTGATATTTAGTCGCAAATCAATTTCATTCGACCAAATATCAATACAAGTGTGAATAATATATAAAAGAAACATTGAATAACGTTCTAGAATCTATTTTATCATCCACAGCTCAGTCTAGTAAGGGTGAGCAAGTCTGAGATACTTTATTTAACAAATACTCATTAATTTGCAAATTGCTTTTGGCATAGCTCCATGAACGCACGTCCATATTGACGGATTTCTGCATCATCACGTACCGCCATCCAACTGGTAAAGCGACCAAAATGATCGACGGGGATGGCCGTCAGGTTTTGATAATGACTTGGCTCAAATGCCATTTCTGCGATGATACCAATACCTAGGCCTAGACCGACATAGGTGCTGATCACATCGGCATCGAGCGCCGCTAATACGATATCTGGCTCCAGCCCTGCTTCGTCGAACGTCTTGTCAATCGCGCCGCGTCCTGTAAAACCACCGTGATAGGTCACAATCGGATAGCTGGCAAGTGTGGGCAGGTCAATAGACTCTTGGCTAGCCAGTTCGTGATCACTTGGTACGATAACGCGATGCGTCCAGTCATAGTAACGATAGCATCTAAGATAATTATTATGTAATAAGGATTCAGTGGCAATACCGATATCGGCTTGACCACGGATGACCATCTGAGCGATGGTCTCAGGATCTGCCTGTTGTAAAATCAAATTTACCTTAGGGAAACGATCTTTGAACTCTTTAACCACTTGCGGCAGTACATAACGCGCTTGAGTATGGGTGGTGGCAATCGTCAACGTACCGATATTAGGATTATTAAAGTCTAAACTTAGGTTTTCAATGGTGCGGATTTCAGCAAAGATAGACTCGATATGCGGCATAAGTGCTGTGCCCATAGTGGTTAGTCCCGTCAGGCGTTTGCCTTGGCGCACAAATACTTCCGTCTTTAACTGGTTTTCTAACGCAGCAATATGCTTTGATAAGCTTGATTGACTGGTATGTAGCACGGTCGCCGCTTGGCTTAAGTTATAACCGTTAATCACCGTATGCCATACTGTTTCTAGCTGTTTGAGCTGAATCTGCAAATGCCGTTGGTTGACCACTACGTCGATTGCCATAACTTAATCCTATTGTATAAATATACAAACCTCGTCTGTATATGAAAGTAAAAATGTCTGAACATACAGTAATAAAGTAGTGTAAAACAAAGCTATTATTCTTGTATATAATAAATAGCTATCAATTTATGATAATTATGAATATAGAGTTTGTATTTTGCAATGCTAAAAAATTATTTGTTCAGTAAATGTTGTTTAGTCAGTAAGCGTTGTTTATCCAGAGAAGCCATTTGACCTAACAACTTATAAAGAGCGGTCACTATTAAGCATAAAAAACTAAGCATAAAAAAACAGCTACCTTCTAAAAGATAGCTGTTCGTTGATTATAAAGTTACTTATTACTGTTAATTAGTCGGTATTGACCAATTTCAAACTCAGCCTATTTGGCAATATCAAAGCGATCTGCATTCATAACCTTGTTCCAAGCGCGGACGAAGTCACGAACGAATTTCTCTAAGTTATCATCCTGCGCGTATAGCTCAGCATAAGCACGTAATATAGAGTTAGAGCCAAATACCAAGTCTACACGGCTTGCTTGCCATTTGACGTTTCCTGTACCACGCTCACGTACTTCGTAACTATTAGCAGTGTTGTCGGCTGCTTTTACAGGGTGCCATGTGTAGTTCATGTCTGTTAAATTGACAAAGAAGTCGTTGGTAAGCACGCCAGCACGTTCAGTAAAGACGCCATGTTGGCTCTGACCGTGGTTGGTATCAAGCACTCGCATACCACCAAGCAATACGACCATCTCAGGCGCTGTCAATCCCATTAGCTGCGTGCGATCAAGTAGCATCTCTTCTGGTGATACCGCATAGTCGCCTTGAATCCAGTTACGATAACCATCATGTAGCGGCTCTAAATCAGCGAAAGATTCGGCGTCAGTCATTTCAGCGTCAGCATCGCCGCGACCTGGATTAAACGGTACAGTAATATCTACGCCTGCATCGTTCGCTGCTTGTTCAATCGCAGCGTTACCAGCCAATACAATAAGGTCTGCTAAGCTAACGTCCTTATCAAAACCAGACTGAATACTGGTCAATGTCTCAAGTACACGCTGTAATTGTTCTGGCTCGTTGCCTGCCCAGTCTTTTTGTGGAGCTAAACGGATGCGCGCACCATTTGCACCGCCGCGATAGTCCGAAGCGCGGAATGTACGAGCGCTGTCCCATGCTGTAATGATCAACTCACGACGACTAATGTCACTGTCTAAAATCTGTGCTTTTAGCGTTGCAATATCATCAGCAGTCAAGTCCGTATTACCTGTAGGAATAGGGTCTTGCCATACAAAGTCTTCGCTCGGTACGTCGGCACCTAAGTAACGAGACTTCGGTCCCAAATCACGGTGAGTCAGTTTGAACCACGCTCTAGCGAATACTTCATCAAAGTACTCTGGGTTGTTATGGAACTTCTCTGAAATCTCACGATAGATAGGATCTTTAATCATCGCCATATCAGCATCAGTCATGATTGGGTTGCAGCGTACACTTGGATCATGCGCATCTAAAGGACGGTCTTCTTCCTCAATGTCGACAGGTTCCCACTGCCACGCACCAGCTGGACTCTTAGTCAACGCCCATTCATGGTTGAACAACAAATCAAAGTACTCATAGTTCCACTCAGTTGGATTCGTGGTCCAGGCGCCCTCGATACCACTTGAAACGGTATCACCTGCATTACCACGACCTTTAGGATTGCGCCAGCCTAGACCTTGCTCTTTGACGTCAGCGGCTTCTGGTTCATCTTCTAGTATCGTCGCATCACCATTACCGTGACACTTACCAACCGTGTGACCACCAGCGGTTAGAGCAACGGTCTCTTCGTCATTCATCGACATACGACCAAACGTAGTACGGATGTCTTGTGCGGTTTTGATTGGGTCAGGATTGCCATCAACACCTTCTGGGTTGACATAGATCAAACCCATTTGCACAGCAGCTAAAGGATTTTCTAATGATTCGCGCTCTTCATCACTGTCGTAACGGTTTTTGGTAGCAGCTAGCCATTCGCGCTCAGAACCCCAATAGATGTCTTTTTCTGGATGCCAGATATCAGCACGACCACCAGCAAAACCTAGAGTTTTAAAACCCATAGACTCATAAGCCATGTTACCTGCCAAAATCATCAAATCAGCCCAAGACAATTTATTGCCGTATTTTTTCTTGATTGGCCACAATAGACGACGTGCTTTGTCCAAGTTGACGTTATCTGGCCAGCTGTTCAATGGTGCAAAGCGTTGGTTGCCAGTATTAGAACCGCCGCGACCATCAGAACGACGATACGTACCAGCTGAATGCCATGCCATACGAATCATCAAACCACCATAGTGTCCCCAGTCAGCTGGCCACCATTCTTGCGACTCAGTCATTAGGTTTTTTAAGTCAGTCTTGACCGCTTCTAGATCTAGCTGTTTAAAAGCTTTAGCATAGTCAAAGTCTTCACCCATTGGGTCAGTCTTTTTGTCTTGCTGATGCAATATGTCTAAGTTTAGAGCATTTGGCCACCAATCTGTCGCAGCAGAAGCAGTGGTAGTGTGCGCTTGATGCATAACAGGGCAGCCACCCATACTAGGACGTTGAGCCTCGTGCGAGTTATCAACGTTTTCGCTATGGATCGTTGGGCCTTGACCATCACCCTGATCATAGGTTGTATTAGTAGGCGCATTATTATTGTTGCTTTCGTGATCTACAGGACAACGAGCAGCATCTGGGGCAGTGTTTTTGTCGGTGGTGTTATTGGTTGAGTCGGACATGGTATAACTCCTAGGCTATGATAATCGAAAGAACAAACCGTGAATCTCGGTAGTCGTTGTTTATGTACAAAGCATAACTAAGCTGAGTGGATTTATAAAACTAATATATAAGAATTATAAGTTTTAAATTACAAATCATAAAATGCTTGATGTTTTGTTTATCTCAATCATTATTAACGCCCTTGCTTATCATCGCCAGTTAAGAGTAAACCAATAGAGTGCACCTAACCAATCAAGCCTGCGTCAGTTTTACTACTACCTTTATATTACCTATAGATAATGTCATTGTCAGACATCTTTCAAAATAGAAATTAGCAATAAAAAAAAGAGCTAAGATAACCTTGGTAAAACACCGCGGTTTTTTGCGTTACTATTAAGAAATATAAGCGATTGTACATGGCCTGCAATCGCTAAGTTAATGCAAAAACATCTAGTCAAGATAAAGGTTCTCAAGTACCATAACTGGATTTTGTTGTAATCATAATATTGGTGCAACGTAGAGCAATTTTTATCGATTCTTTTGTCGATAACTGATTCTAAAGATTGATAAAAATTGTGCGCGGTTGTGTTCTTTGTCTGAATTGTTGGTGAGTTATTATGTCTGCTGTCAAATCTGTACCGCCCAATCAACCAATTGCCAAAAAGTCATGGGGCGAGGCTACAAAAGCTTATCTCGATCCTCGTGTCATTATTATGCTGTTTTTGGGGTTCTCAGCGGGTATACCTATTCTGCTGATTTTCTCAAGTCTGTCGCTATGGCTGAGAGAAGCAGGCATTGATCGTAGTGTCGTCACTATGTTCAGCTGGGCAGCACTGGGGTATTCGTTCAAGTTTATTTGGGCGCCATTGATTGATGCGCTCCCTGTACCGTTTTTGACCAAGTGGCTAGGGCGTCGTCGTAGTTGGATGGTGGTATCACAGCTGCTTATCGTGCTGGCAATCTTTTTGATGGCAAGGGTAAATCCTGTTAGCGAAGATGTCTTGTTTTATATGGCAGGCGCGGCCGTGCTGCTTGGGTTCTCTTCTGCGACGCAAGATATCGTGATTGATGCGTACCGTATTGAGCTTGCGCCGCCGTCTATGCAGTCTATCTTGTCCTCTATCTATGTGTCAGGCTACCGCATCGGTATGATTGTCGCAGGGGCAGGCGCGTTATATTTGGCTGATTATTTCGGCTCAAATGAGACGTTTTATAGTTATGAAGCATGGCGCAATACCTATTACATCATGGCAGGAGTCATGACGTTAGGGGTATTAACGACGTTTGCTAGTTATGAGCCAACCGCTGAGACCCTGCAAAGTAAAAAGCAGAAGGGTAACTTAAAAGTATTCCTAATTTATTCGGCGTTACTGCTTATCCCAGGTCTGCTGTTTGGTGTTATTTACCTGATTAATATTTTGATCAATACAGTATTTGATAGCACAGTGGCCTTGATACCACTAATGGTAATGCCAGCGATTAAATTTTACTTTTTAGCATTGGTCGCGTGCGCGCCATTGTTATTACTGTACTTTATTATTAATCAACCAAAAATCATTAACAAAGCCCCGTTGGTCGCTGAAACTCGTGAAGACTACGTCAGACTGGTAGCGTTGTTTGTATTTTCAGTGATTGCCTTTATCGCTGCTTATATATTGATGGGACAAGCCTTACCAGAGTTCGAAGGCGCGTTTTCTAGTTTCTTTGTAGAAACCTTGCACTTGTTAGTAAGCCTAGGCGCGGCAATGGCAGCAGGTTATGCACTAGTACAAGTAGGACTGGTGAAAAAAGAAGTGGCCATGGCAACATGGATCGAGCCTGTCTTAGATTTTTTCCGACGTTATGGCAAAAAAGCCCTGCTACTCTTAGCCTTGATTGGTCTATACCGTATCTCAGATATCGTCGCAGGCGTGATCTCCAACGTCTTTTATCAAGATATGGGCTTTAGCAAAACAGATATCGCCAATGCCGTAAAACTGGTCGGTGTGATTATGGCAATTGCAGGTGGCTTCTTGGGCGGGATTTTGGCTCAGCGTTTCCGTATCATGCATGCCATGATGATTGGTGCGATTTTAGCGTGTGCGACCAACCTGTTGTTTGTGGTATTGACATACAACCCAGGTAGCCTGCCGATCATGTATATGGCAGTGATATTTGATAACTTGGCTGCGGGCCTTGCGAGCGCTGTATTTATCGCTTTCTTATCAGCACTAACCTCGATTCGCTTTACCGCGGTACAGTATGCGATTTTTTCCTCACTGATGACGCTAATACCCAAAGTAATGGGTGGTTATTCTGGTGCTATCGTCGATAATATGGGTTATCCGTTTTTCTTTATCTTTACCTTCGCTATTGGTATTCCAATTCTGGCACTGATTTACTTTGTTGATAGACATATTGTCATTGGTGATAACGATGATATTTATGGCGATGACAATAATGATAGCAGCGGCGGCAATAGGGTAGGTGACAAGCTAAGCAAAACCAATCCTAACCTGACCGATACCAAAGAGCCACCACGCGCATCAGAGTAGGCTAAACAGTATTTTACCTTTATTCATTCACTGTTATTTAAGAGCTATCTATGACCATATCGACCATTCGTCAAATCAAGCAGCAGATTCAACAACTGACGAATGGTGAGTCAAATAATCGGCTACCGTCATTTTGGCTAACGGATTGGTTGTTGTGTGTCATTGATAAGCCTGCGATAGCGTTGATGACTGATGAAGATTATCAGCTAACTGATAGTGAGGTCGCACGGTTCAATGACGGCGTGGTAAAAATGCAGCAAGGCATACCGCTTGCGTACCTGACTGGGCAGCAGGAGTTTTGGTCGCTTAACTTTAGGGTAAACGAGCATACCTTGATTCCTAGGCCTGATACCGAGGTATTGGTTGAGCAGGTATTGAACTGGATAAACGCTCAGCCAATACAACTCAGTAATAAGCGATTGTTAGATTTGGGCACAGGGTCAGGTTGTATCGCGATCAGTCTTGCCCATGAACTTAAGAAAGCTAATTGGCAGGTCGTGGCAGTTGATTTATCGTCAGAGGCGCTTAAAGTTGCTCAGCATAACGCCGTGAGCAATAGCGTTGCCAATGTTGAGTTTGTCCAAAGCAGTTGGTATCAAACGTTACCTACTAACGATGAGCGGCAGTTTGATATCATCGTCTCTAACCCTCCTTATATTGACGAGACAGACGAGCATTTGGCAGGACTAACAGCTGAACCGATCAGTGCGCTCAGTGCACCCAATCAGGGTTTGGCTGATATCGAGCATATCGTCCAGCAAGCAACAATGTATTTACGTACAGGTGGGCTATTAACTATCGAGCATGGATATGATCAAGGTGATGCTGTTCGCAAGTTGTTTTTGGATAATGGTTTTGAGTCAGTACATACCGTAAAAGATTACGGTGGTAATGATCGCGTCACGCTAGGGCAAGTCCAGTAGATGGTTTTTTGATAGTAGATTTCTTTGGTTATAGGTTGTAGATGAATATGGTAGAAGAGATGGTACAGCTATCAGATGACGAGCTGCTCCGTTATGCTCGGCAAGTATTATTAGATGGTTGGGATATGGACGCTCAGCTGCGATTGAAGACAGCACGTGTGGTCATAATAGGGGCAGGCGGCCTTGGTTGTCCTGCGTCTGAGACACTGGTACGTGCTGGAGTGGGTTATACTCATCTGATCGATGACGACGAGATTGAGGCGAGCAATCTACAACGGCAAACGCTGTTCTTGCCAGAAGACGTTGGGCAGTCCAAAGCATTGACTGCAGCGCAGATGCTGGCGCGCATTAATCCTTTGATAAAGACTCGCGGCATAGTCGCACGGTTAGATGAAGACAACGCTTATGAATTGCTCGATATGGCAGCAAGCAAGCCTGACTTACTCTTAGACTGTACGGATAATTTTGCCACGCGCGACATCATTAATCGTATTAGTGTACGCTACCAAATCCCTCTATTATCTGCCTCAGCAATTGCGATGCAAGGGCAGTTAGCACTGTTCGAACCTCAGCTCGATACTGGTTGCTATCATTGCGTGTTTGGCTCAGTGGTGCTTGACGAAGCCGCTGACGAACGTACGTGTGCCAACTCTGGTGTGCTAGCCAGTACCACTGCCGTCATGGGCAATTTGCAAGCCAATACTGCACTGCAATATTTAGGATTAACCAAAAATCTACTGACAAACAAGTTGCTCATATGGGATGGTAGTCAGATGCAGCAGCGGCTGATGGGTTATCGAAAAGACCCACAGTGTCCTGTCTGTAGCAGTCCTATAGTCAACTCTCTATAAATTGGATACGGTGTCAGGCTTGCTTAGTCTACGACTTGTAGTACTTTCACTCGCCTTCCTTGTATCCAAATTATATTGAACCTACTATAACTGAGTAATCTGATTTTAACGCATTTTTATATTGTATTGCCTATCTTCAAACATTCTTCTTATTACCATAGTTGTTTTTTATGAAAATTCATCGTCCGCATTTATTAAAACATACTTTTAATGTCGTTAATCGTGTTCGCCAAACAGCGAGCGTGGCAGGTCTGTCTGCGCTAAGAGTGGCAAAAGGTGAAAAGCCTGACGCGATGCTACTCAAAGAAACCTTTGAGCAGTTAGGTACGACTTATATCAAAATCGGTCAGTTTATCGCCAGTACGCCGTCACTGTTTCCGCGTGACTATGTCAAGGCTTTCCAGAGTTGCTTGGATCAGACCACGCCATTGTCTTATGCTTATATCGAGCAAGTGCTAAAAGAGGAGCTGTCGACTGATGGCATGACGCTTGATGATACGTTTGCGCATATTGACTCAGAGCCATTAGCCTCGGCTTCTATCGCTCAAGTGCATGCAGCACGGTTGCACAATGGTGATGAAGTAGTGCTAAAGGTACAAAAGCCTGGCGTCGAGACCATCATGCAGACCGATTTGGGTGTATTACATGGCGTAACTAAGCTACTTGAAATATTGATGCCATCGATGAAATTTGCGAGTATTGCACCGATTATTGATGAGATTCGCCTGCGTATGCTTGCCGAGACTGACTTTATCGCCGAAGCACAGAACATCCGCGATTTTCAGCAGTTCTTAGCGGTATCAGGCAATACTCGTGTCGTTGCACCAACCGTCTATGAGGATCTGACCACCAAGCGTGTACTGACGATGAGCCGTCTATATGGCGTCTCTATGGTCGATGAGTCGCTCATGCGCCAATACTGTGCTGATCCTGCACAAGTCATGGCAGACACTTTAAATACATGGTTTGCCAGTCTCATGTTATGCAATAGTTTCCATGCGGATTTACACGCTGGTAATTTGATGCTATTGACTGATGGTCGTATTGGATTTTTGGATTTTGGTATTGTCGGTAAACTCAAAGCTGAGAGCTGGCGTGCGTGCATGGGCATGATGCAAGCCATGCAAGACAGCGACTATCAAGCCATGGCTCGCCATATGATTGATATGGAAATGACACATGGTGGCAATAAAGTCGATGTGGCTGCATTGGGGAATGATTTGCAGCGTATGATGACAACCATCATGGCAGAAGATAAGACCTTTACGAGCGGTGTACCTTTCAATAGTAAAGAGCAAGCCGATGAGCTTAATAAAATGATGCTGGAGATTGTCGAAGTTGGCAAACGTCATGGTATCCATTTCCCACGCGACTTTGCTCTATTGACCAAACAGATGTTGTATTTTGATCGGTTTATGCGTACGCTAGCTCCAGATATGGATATGTTTAGCGATCAGCGGGTACAAATGCTAGGGCAAGATACGGTAGAGACGCCAACGTTAGACGTATCATAGCTTTCTCGGATACTTTATGCTTGCCTACTATATTTAATAACTTCTCTATTTCTGTGTTTATTTATTACTGCTTTTGACTGTCTAACACAAAGGATTGTGTGCTAATTGCCGCAAAAATGGCGCTGTCATGATGACTGCTTTTAAAAGCCGTATGGTCCCGACGATTACCAACGAAACTGCCATTGCCTGTATCGGTATGTACTGCATGGCAGTCGTTATGGGTTATGGACGCTTTCTGTTTACTGCCACCTTACCGGATATTATGGTGCAATTGTCGCTATCAACGACCATTGCAGGCTGGCTGGCATCAATCAATTATATCGGCTACTTTATCGGTGCACTTATCGCCATGTTTGTGCCTCAGCGCTCGACATGGCAGGCGATGACGCTGTGGGCGATTATCAGTGTTGTCACCACGATGTTACTCGTCATACCAAATATGTCGCTCATGCTATGGTATGTCATTCGCTTAATCGCAGGCATTGCAAGTGGCGTGGCGATGATTCTAAGCTCATCGTTTGTCATTCAAACCCTTAGCCCTGAGCGCCGTTCTGTATTATCAGCAGTTCATTATGCAGGTATTGGCGTTGGCATTAGTGCTTCTGCCATCGTGACGTGGTGGCTATTGAAGTTAGACTATCACTTCGATGTAATTTGGCTAGTGGCAGGCGTCACCAGTTTACCGCTTGTGTGGCTGCTGTATGCAGTAAAACCAAGACAAGTAGAGACTGTTGGTTCGCAAAAGATTGATGCAAAACAGCACGTATCAGTGCATCAGACCTATGTAAACTTCAAACGCTCCTTATATGAAGCCATCTCTGGACACCATAAAGCGCTTACTTTACTTTTCGTTAGCTACGTACTGGCAGGGTTTGGTTATATTAGCTCAGCAACTTTTTTGCCCGTCATGGCAGCACAACGTCTAACAACACAGATGTATGCTGGACTCATGATTTGGTTGGTTGTTGGTATTTTTGCAATGTTGTCAAACCCCCTATGGGGCGCGCTTGCCAAACGTATCGGTGAGCTAAAAACCTTGATGGGGCTGACGGCATTGCAAGCATTTGGCATGTGCTTGCCTATATGGTTTGATGGTGCACTTGGCTTATATGGCAATGCTGCAATTTTAGGATTGACCTTTGTCGGTATGGTATCGATGACACTGACTTTATTTAAAAACATCAATCCTGCCTATTCTAATTTACTGATTGCTTTGGCAACGTTGGCTTATGCGTTAGGGCAGTTTTTGGGGCCTTTGGTCACGGTAGCGCTGGCAGGGCAGGATGGTAATTTCAATGCAGGCTTACTTGTCGCTGCTATTGGATTAATGATCGGATTTGTACTATTGGTATGGTTTCGTCGACAGTCACCAACGACCGCTTAGATCGTCTAAACCACGCTACGGCTAAATACTTCTCGTAATTCAAAACTGGTATGAACTTGGGCCACGCCTTCGATACGATTGAGGCGATGTAATAAAAACTCTTCGTAATGTGTCATATCTCGTACTCTGACCTTAATCAGATAGTCTTCGGTGCGACCTGTGACAATACTACAGCTGATTACTTCTTCAAAGCTTTGAACTTTGCGTTCAAACTGCTCAAAACGTTCTGCTGTATGACGATCCATACTAATAGCGATAAATACGGCTAGTGGATAGCCAAGTTTTTGTGCATCGGTTTTGGTGTGGTAGCCAGCAATTATGTTCGCATCTTCTAAGCGCTTTATACGACGTGCGCAAGGGGTAGCAGACAGGTTGACGCGCTCAGCGAGTTCAGTAATGCTCATACGCGCCTGTGTTTGCAATAAGCGTAGCAAATGTCTATCTATCTCGTCTATATCTGCAGTTCCTGTACTATCAATATGATTGTCTGGCATTTCTCAAGCCTTAATAGTGAATTTATTCAATTATAATGTCTAAATTGTGTTTTTCCACTAAAATAACAGAAAATAAAGTAAAAGAAAGCAGGTTTCTCTCTGCTAAACTTTGATATTATTATGGTATGAACACTAGTTATCTCGTATGATAAATACTGATCTAATCAACAGCTAATCGCCTAGCTAAATATATAAATAACCATATCATCTAAGGATTGATTATGTCTGACCAAGCCACGCACACCGCAGCCACAGGGACTGCAAAGATCACACCAAAAAGTGCCGCTTTTGACTTCCGTAAATACCGTCCATTTGCATTTGCGCCATCGCTGCCAGATCGTACTTGGCCAAGCAAGACGATTGAGAAGTCACCGATATGGGCAAGTGTGGATCTGCGTGACGGTAACCAAGCACTGATTGATCCGATGACCATTGAACAAAAAATGCGCTTCTTTAAGACCTTAGTAGATGTTGGTTTTAAAGAGATTGAGATTGGTTTTCCGTCAGCGGCGCAGGTAGAGTTTGACTTTGCGCGTAAGCTTATCGAAGAAAACCACGTACCTGAAGATGTAACGCTACAAGTATTGGTACAAGCGCGCGAGCATTTGATTGCCCGTACTTTTGAATCATTAAAAGGCGCAAAACGTGCGGTTGTCCATGTCTATAACTCAACCAGCCGTGTACAACGTGAAAAAGTCTATGGCAAAGATAAAGCTGAAATCAAAGAGATTGCTATTGCAGGTGCTAAGCTATTGCAAGAATATGCAGCAAAGTACCCTGAGACAGATTGGGTGTTTCAGTACTCGCCAGAGAGCTTTAGCCAGACAGAGACTGAATATGCTGTAGAGGTTTGCGATGCAGTGTGTGACGTGTGGCAACCACAGCAGGGTCAGGAAGTTATTTTTAACTTGCCAGCGACGGTCGAAGCATCTATGCCCAATGTCTTTGCTGATCAAGTAGAGTACTTCTGCCGTCATCTAGCGCAGCGTGAGCATGTGATTGTGAGCTTGCATACTCATAATGACCGTGGCTGTGCGGTAGCAGCAGCTGAATTGGGCGTACTTGCAGGTGCGGATCGTATCGAAGGCACATTGCTTGGTAATGGTGAGCGTACAGGTAACATGGACATCATGGTCATGGCCATGAACTTGTTTAGCCAAGGTATTGATCCTGAGCTTGATTTTAGCAACATGAGTGAAATCGTACAGGTGGTGAGCGAATGCAATAATTTACCATTGCACCCACGTCATCCTTATGTAGGCGAGTTGGTCTTTACGGCCTTTAGTGGCTCACATCAAGATGCTATCAAAAAATCTCTCGATTACAATGAAAGCAATCAGAGCGAAACGGATAACGTCTGGGACGTGGCTTATCTACCCATTGATCCTGCGCATATTGGCCGTAGCTACCAAGATGTGGTACGTATCAATAGCCAGTCGGGCAAAGGCGGCGTCGCGTATATCTTGCAGCGCAACTACGGTTTCAACTTACCACGTTGGATGCAGATTGACTTTAGCCGTGTGGTACAAAAGCAAGCTGAAGCGGCGGCACGCGAGTTGCAGAATGATGAAATCTTGCAGACCTTTGAAGATACTTACTTGCAGCAGGGCAAGTTTGAGCTGCTAGACTATAGCGTCAACAATAAAGGCGGCGCGGTTTACTTTAGTGGTCAGGTGCAGATGAATAGCGATACCATTGATATTGATGGCACGGGTAACGGCCCATTATCATCGTTTATTGACGGACTTGCACAGCATACTGGCAAATCCTTGCATATTATTAACTATGCAGAGCATGCGATTAATCCGCATCATAACAGCGGTAATGGTATCGATGATGATACCAATAGTGATAACAAAACCAATGCCAATGCTGCCGCTTATATACAGCTTAATGTAGATGGCGAAGTGTATTCAGGTATCGGTACTTGTAGCAGTACGGTATCAGCCATGTTAAAAGGGGCGTTATCAGCTTTTGCTCAAGCGCTAAATACAGAAGCTGCTTAGTGTTAAGTAGTCATTGATATCACGCACAATTCTGTATGTTAATAACGCTATCGCTTCTTGTCTTTAACAAGTAAAGCGATGGCGTTATTTTTTGCTATAAATACCTATGAAATTCCGACTATAGATTTATGAGCAATAGCATAATGTTACTTGTGTTTTTAGTGTCTAAGACTTACGCTAATGTATATATTAAAATATTATAAATAAAAGGTTAATTATGGAACCTATCTCATTTGCTTCATTCACGCTGGCATCTATTTTGGCTTCGTTGCCTGCGAATGGTGAGGCTATTACCAAGCCGACAATCACCACTCATATTAGTCCAGCCATTGCCGGACAGTGGGAAATAGACTTGGACAGCAGCGCTTATTCTACTCACGCCATGATGACCAAGGAAGCGGAAGCTAATCAGTCGGCGTTAGATAGTGCGAAACAGCCTAGCAGTATAGAGCCTAAGGTAACGGCAGGCATGGACGGCGGCGTACTGACTCAAAGTGAAGAGCGGGTTCTAAATATTCAACCAACTACTAGTAAAAACTTACTTGCGTCAGTTGGTAAGTCTAACCAGTGCCGTGAGCTATATAACTTTAGTGCGGATAATGAGATGTGGTCTGTCAGTGGCAAAGAGTGGACATACGGCCGCTATCTAGTCACCCACCGTGAAGAAGGGCTGCCAGTTATTGCAATCAAGACTGTTTATGATAATAATGAAGTAGATTGCTCAGGCAATCAGATCGACCAGACTGATGAAGCGCTGATTGCATTTATCAATCATGATGGCAACCAAATGCAATGGTGTGCTGACCCTGATGGTAACGAATGCTTTATGAACTTCAATAGAGTGTTGCCATAATCGGAGATGCTCTTTGTACTTTACGTATGATTGACAGCTTATTGATGACATAAAAAAACCGCTATATTAATAGCGGTTTTTTTATGTGCTGTTTTAATTAAACTTAGTGAACTCTATAAGTATTTCAGCCTACGAGTCTTTTTTGGCTTTATTCGCAGTCAGCAGCTCTCTTTCGAGATAGTGAATATTTTGCGCTTCACGAGTGAAGTTATCATCCGCCAAAATTACATCACGATGCAAAGGTATATTGGTTTTGATACCTTCGATAATCAGCTCATCAAGGGCATGTACTGTTTTAGCAATGGCTTGCTGACGAGTTTGACCGTGACAAATAAGCTTACCAATCAATGAATCGTAATAGGTCGGTATTTCATAGCCAGGGTATAGATGAGAGTCAAAGCGAATGCCGGAACCACTTGGCGTGAACAGTTGGCTGATAGTGCCTGGGCAAGGTACAAAGGTCGCTGCATCTTCAGCATTGATACGACATTCGATCGCATGACCTTGAATCTCAATTTCACTCTGACGATAAGATAGGCCGTAACCGGCAGCAATTTTGAGCTGTTCGACAACAACATCGATACCAGTAATCATCTCAGTCACTGGATGCTCAACCTGTACACGAGTGTTCATTTCAATAAAGAAAAACTCGTTATTTTCAAATAAGAATTCGAACGTACCAGCACCGCGATACTTAACAAGCTCACACGCTTTCACGCAAGCTTTTAAAATTGGCTCACGTACATCATCTGGGATATCTGGGGCAGGTGCTTCTTCTAGCACTTTTTGATGGCGACGCTGTAATGAGCAATCACGGTCATATAGATGGATAGCATTACCATTACCATCACCCAACACCTGTACTTCTACGTGGCGCGGGTTTTGTAGATAGCGCTCCATATAGACAGTGTCGTCACCGAACCAGAGCTCAGCTTCTTGTTTGGCAGCTTGTACTTGACCAATTAGTTCGTCAAAGCGTTCAACCACACGCATACCGCGTCCACCACCGCCAGAAGCAGCTTTAATCAATAGTGGGAAGCCAATATTACGTGCTTGCTCTTCAGCATTATGAAGGGTCACAGCGCCAACTGAACCAGGTACAGTTGGTACGCCCGCTTTTTTCATAGCATTGATAGCAGAAACTTTGTTGCCCATGAGGCGAATATGATCAGCATTAGGACCAACGAAGGTCAATCCTGCTTCTTCTACTTGTTCAGCAAATTCAGCATTCTCAGACAAAAAGCCATAACCGGGATGGATAGCATCTGCACCAGTGATTTCAGCAGCGGTTAAGATGGTATTGATATCAAGGTAGCTTTGGTTAGCATTAGGCTTGCCAATACAAATTGCCTCATCAACAAAGCGCAAGTGCATCAAGTTAGCATCAGCAGTAGAGTAGACACCTACCGTTTCGATACCTAGCGCTTTACAGGCGCGGACGATGCGCAGGGCAATTTCACCTCTGTTGGCAATGAGCAATTTTTTTATCATGGGTTCATCCTTGTCGAAGCGTCAGTCATTGACTGAGTTTCGATACATAGCATCATGTTATTTAGCATTGACGCGGTATATATACCAAAAGTCAGCCATAATGAAATAAAGTATGGCAAATATCGTTACGCTTTATAGCGTATGACAGGTTGACCGAACTGTACGACTTCAGAGTTATCTACCAAGATTTCGTCAACAATACCACTTTGAGTCGCTTCAAGCGGGTTCATGATTTTCATAGCTTCGATAATACCTAAGGTATCACCTGCCTGAACCTTTTGACCGACTTTCACAAATGGTGGGTCATTAGGGCTTGGTGCTGAATAGAAAACACCAACCATTGGTGAAGACTCAACGCTACCCGCTTTTTCTGCAGGTTTGCCTTCGACAGCGGCAGCAGGAGCAGCGCTCGCAGCTGGGGCAGCCATCATAGTTGGCGCAGGCGCGTCATAGTGACGAGTTAAGCTAATATGCTCGTCGTCAGAACTGATTTCTAAATTAACCAGTTCACTTTCTTCCATAAGGGCGATGAGGGTGCGTATTTTTTCAATATCCATAGTTTTTATCTGGCCTTGTACTAAATTCGAGAAATAGTGTAACTAAATATTGTCTAATTAATTGCTAATGATACCTAGATTCAGGGCAATGAGCAATCAATGTACAGTTGTTAACTGAGAATTTTTACATATTTTGACGTAAGCCATCTTTTTAGCAAGAAAATATCTACGATTTTTCATAGTCTGTATGATCAAATAACGCTAACAATGATTATAAAATGCAATCCATAAGCAATTGGCTCAACCCCATAGTATAGTTAAGCGTTTTTGCTGATAGCGTAGACGCAAAGTAAGTAAAATAGATGATAAGAACAAACCTGTAATCAACGCCATCCAAAATCCTTGTGCGCCAACGTCAGTGAAACGCACCAGATAGACGCCAAGTGGTAGGGCCACTAACCAATAGCAGAAGAGCGTTACCCACATCGGTATGGTGGTATCTTGCATACCGCGCAATATACCAGCGACGTTAACTTGCCAGCCATCAAACAACTGATAAGCAAGTGCAAAGATAAGCAAATGCATAGACTGTGCTCTAACTTCTGGGTTATCCGTGAATGCTGCTGCCAGTTCTGGTCTGAATAGCCATATCCCAAGCATGCAGGTCAAAGCGATCAATACGGTCCATACCAGTCCAGTAGCTTGCACTTGGCGCAGTGCCAATAGGTTTTTTTGACCAAATCGATTGGAGACCATGATAGTGAGCGCCATGGCAACAGATATCGGTATCATAAATAGCTGTGAGGTCACTGACAGTGCTACTTGATGCGATGCTGTTGCCAACTCACCCAATGGACTGATAACGAGTGCGCCTAAGCTAAATAAACTGGCTTCAAAGAAAATAGAGATGCCAATAGGGATGCCAAGTTTTAACAGCTTTTTTATCTGTGTACGATTAGGGCTAGAGAAGCCATAAAAAAATCGCGTGCTCACAAATTCGCGACGTTTCGTGAAGCTAGTATAGGCCGCAAGCAATAGGACATTTATCCATAACACCAATGCTGTTGCCACCCCGCAACCTGCACCGCCCATTTCTGGCATGCCAAATAACCCATGAATAAAAATATAGTTCAAAGGAATATCTGCGAGTAGGCCAATGATACTAATGACAGTCACAGGCTCAGGACGACCCAATGCCTCACAATAACTGCGCAGGACGGCATATACAGCGAGCGCTGGGAAACCAAATGAGACACCATGTAAATATTGCGTTGCTATCGGCTGAATGTTTTCTGGGACACCCATAATGCCAAGAACATGGGGAGCCAAATTAACAATGATAAAACCGATAATGCCAATGACACCTGCGGTCCATAAGGACTGCTGCGTGATATGGGGTACTTGGCCGTGCTGGTCTTGACCAATCGCTTCACCAATTAGAGGTGTGGTTGCGATAAGCACACCTGTGGCCAATAAAAACAATGGTAGCCAAATACCAGAGCCAACGGCTACCGCCGCCAAATCAAGCGCCGAAACTTGACCTGCCATGATGGCATCAACCACGCCAAGTGCGGCTTGGCAAAACTGAGTAATTAAGATAGGGAGGGCAAGTATGCCTAAACGTAAGCTGTAGCTTTTAAAATCTTTGAAAGACAATGGAAAAACCATGGTAAGCAACTTTTTATTCTTTGCGGTAATTGTTATTAAGGTAGTTATTATTAATAAACAAACACTGCTATCAATCGATTAAGATTGACGCAGCAAGGAGAGAGTAGTGCCGACGATAATACTCCGATAAATAATATGAGCAAGCTTATAATGTTGCATAAGTAGATAGGCAGAGTATGAAAATAAAAGTAAAGACACTAAAATAAAAATAACCCGTCGATCCAAGTAGTGGATTGACAGGTCATATACATAGTAAGATGGTAAAGAAGCCACACTATGATGTCAACGCTTTAGCGCCGCTATGCAGGCATTAATCTTAGGTTTTTTGTACTCTATTTCATAGCCAATAGCCAATAGCCAATAGCCAATAGCCAATAGCCAATAGCCAATAGCCAATAGCCAATTCAATGAGTCTGCTCCGGCAGCAACTCAAGTGTCTCCGCCATATCCATAATCGATCGCCAATGTTTGGGCTCTAATGGAATCACTGTTAATTGCTGACAGCCTTTCCTCAATAATAACGAGTCTTCCAAAGTTGGCAAAAATTTAAGCGCTGATAACGGCAACACCTCTGTAAAAGCTTGCTCAAAAGTGAGATCCACCATATACCAGCGTGGTTCTTCTTCGGTTGCAATAGGATCATAGTGACGATGCTCGGGGTGGAATTGAGTGGGGTCAGGGTAACCTGCTTGACTGACCGTCATAATACCAGCCACACCAGAGGGTTTGGCGCTAGAATGATAAAAGAATACCTGATCACCGACTTTCATATCATCACGCATAAAGTTGCGAGCGCGGTAGTTACGGACACCATCCCAGCTATCTGTACCGAGCCGTTGTAAATCGTGAATACCAAAAAACTTTGGGTTTGATTTCATTAGCCAATAAGCCATATGTCTTATCCTTTGCTTCATGTTTAAATTTAATATTATCAGGGTGGTTTTTTATTAACCAGCTTTCAAGCGCGCCGCAAATGTAACGGTTATATAGTGAATTCAGTATAAAAACGATACAGTGGGACTGGGATAAATTTTTCGCAGCCTCTGTCTGCGTAGGCACAGCACGCAAGGAAAATTTAGACCAGTTCCACCTTGATATATAATGTATCTGTTTTATTTAGGATTGACTATATTCTGAATACAGCGCTGCGCTTTGGATGCTGTACTGGTAATATCTCTTTATATACTGCCTGCAAGTTACCATGGTGAATAGGGAATTTGTGCGTGGCTTTATGCGTGGCTTTGTTAATAGTTTTACGTTAGTTAGGCTTTTCTTTATATCATCTAGCCGTTATCCTAGCGATACTTTTGATACTGATCATTATTGCCCATTACACAATAAGTTTATTTATGTCCAAAATGAATGCTGATAGCTCGCCAAATAACCTTGATACGTTACAACTCACAGAAAAGATGACAGAGACTAGCGTTGTAGACGTGAACGACATTCCATTGTCTCTTTACATCCACATTCCGTGGTGTGTGAAGAAGTGTCCTTATTGCGATTTTAATTCGCATGAGCTACCGATGGACAGTGAGCTATCCATGTATGAGGAATACGTCGATGCGTTACTGTTAGATGCCGCGATGCAGCAACCTTTAGCTCAGAACCGAAAAATTGGTTCGATATTTATCGGTGGTGGTACGCCGTCTCTATTACCCATTGCTCAGTATCAGCGATTGTTTACTGGGTTACGTACATGTTTTGAATTTGCAGAAGACATCGAAGTCACGATGGAGGCCAATCCCGGCACGCTTGAGCATGCACCATTTGCTCAGTATTTAGAGGTTGGTATCAATCGTTTGTCTATCGGCGTACAGAGCTTTGCCGCTGATAAGCTAAAGGTACTGGGGCGTATCCATGATCCTGTACAAGCGTTATCAGCAATTCGCGCTGCCAAAGCGGCTGGATTTGCACGGGTCAACGTCGACCTGATGCACGGTCTACCGCAGCAAACCATGAATGAAGCGCTAGAAGATATCCAAATGGCGCATGATGCTGGTGCAACGCATATCTCTTGGTATCAACTGACTATTGAGCCAAATACCGTGTTTTACCGTAGCCAGCCTATTTTACCCGATGAAGACAATTTGGCAGATATTGAACAAGCAGGTCAGTCGCTATTGCAGCAATTAGGTTATAGCAATTATGAGGTATCAGCATGGGCAGGTGCGTTAGACAAACCATGTCGTCATAATATCAACTATTGGCAGTTTGGCGACTATTTAGCCATTGGCGCTGGAGCTCATGGTAAGGTGACGATTGGTCGTGATGATAGCAATTCATCAGACGTAAAAGATAAAATGGAAGAGGGCTTATTAGTAGCGTCAGGTATTTATCGTTTTAGTAAATCACGTTTGCCAAAAGATTATGTAGTAATAAATCCAGATACCACAGAGAAGTCTGATATACGCCAAATCACACCAAAAATGGTTGGCTGGCAAGCGATTGATCAAGAGGAGTTAGTAAGCGAATTTATGCTAAACGCACTACGCTTACATGGCGGCGTCGCTTGGTCACTGTTTGAAGAGAGAACTGGATTAACGCTTGATAGTATTGCTGAACAAGTGAACAGTCTGGTTAAACAAGGATTGTTGGTAAATAGTGATACGCAGTTGCAACCGACTATATTAGGTCAGCGTTATCTCAATCAGATATTACGCGCGTTTTTATAAAATTGTACTTGAGTGATTGTTTAACAGCAGCGAAGTAAGAACACAAAAAAGGCTTATCAAATAAATGATAAGCCTTTTTAAAAATCTAAAAAAAGCAGACCTTAGATTTTATCTTGTACGTCTTGTGCGCCGCCAGTTACAGCGTTTCCGGCGCTTGATACGTCTTGGCCAAGGCCTTTAAACGTGTTGCAACCAGTTAGAACGAACATAGCAGTTAAAGATGCGATGATTACTTTTTTCATAATAGTATCCTCAAAGATAAATGAATGGTTATAAATAACAACAGTGACGCTAAGTATCTTGCTCAAGTTTCACTGAAGGGGTATTGGATGAGACAGTCATACATAAATGCTATCGCGCTATCCATTACAGACATCATAATGAAAGTTAAAAACGCTGCACAGTATCAAAATGTAATTATTGGCAGTAAACTGTAACTTCCGATTACCTACCGCTCATAAATTTAAATAATAGAGCGTTGAATATTTTTGGAGTAAGAATGACCATCCATATCGTGCTAGTAGCACCAAAAATGCCAAGTAACACTGGCAATATTATTCGACTGTGTGCCAATAGCGGGGCACAGCTGCATTTAGTAAGACCGTTAGGGTTTGAGCTTGATGATAAAAAGCTACGCCGCGCAGGCCTTGATTATCATGAATATGCTCATTTGCAAGTGCATGATGATTGGACGGCTGCGAGACAAGCTCTAAAAACTGCTGATTGCAATGTCGTTACCGCATTGACAACCAAGCTTAGCAAACCGTTTTACGATTATGACTTTGGTAAAAACTCGGACTCTGAAGCATCTGATAAGGCAGCTATGCCCAATATTGCGCTAGTCTTTGGTTCTGAGACAGCAGGTCTAGCAGATGATATACGCGAAGATATCGGTGCTGATAACTGGCTAAGACTGCCTATGCTAGCTGACTCGCGTAGTTTAAACTTATCAAATAGCGTAGCCATTTGTTTGTACGAAATATGGCGACAGCAAGGGTTTACAGGCGATGAAGGTCGTAGCGTTGGTTATGAGACATTGACAGTCTATGACCCGAAATAGCGATCCAAAGTAGCGATGTACCAAATGAGTCGATGATATGACTCATTCATCAGTGCTCACTTGGTAAGCAGCTACAGTTAAAAAAGACATTTTTATAGGCAGTTGGGCGGCTTGGGTAGTCCAGCTAGACGGTTGACATGGCGCGCAACCAATCCTGTATTAAATAGCTGTTGTAGTTTTTGATTGCTAATATCGTGCTCAGGCAAAGTTTTTTGTAGCCATTTAATCAATGGGCGTGTCGCTGGCGCGTGGTTGAATTTGACAAAAAACGCGCGCACTTGCTGCAAAATCTGCAAATGCTCACTCGTTAGGCTGACATCTAGCGTGTCTGCTAGTTGTTGTGCGATATCAGGTGTCCAAATCGTATGGTCACACAAATGCCCATCTTGATCTAATGCAATATCGGTCGATGCTGTGGCAGTATGAGTTGTCGTAGAGGTATGAGTCGTCATAAGGCAATCGTCACCACTTTATCAAACTGGCTATCCTGAGATAGGCTAATCCATTCTTCATCCGTTAAAATATCAGTCAATTTGCTCTCTAAATTTAGCTTGCCAGCAGGGTTAACTGTCAGCTGCGATATATCATCCGCTAATGCATAAATACCTGCAATACTATCTATTTCACTATCATTCAAATAAGCATTGAGCCAGTCGATAAAAGCGGCTGTGGTACCAAGTAAGATAATACTGTCGCCAGTGCGCCAAGTGCGAGACATCTCTTCCGCACTGCGCCTGAGGGTATTCATCGTGCTGTGTAATTGATATAAAGTTGCCATAACAGTGTCCAAGTGTGTATTTTATTATTTTATAAGTCTGATTATATTGCCAATTAAAAAGTTAAAATCTGCTCAAAATCTTGCGAGCGGATCATTTCTGGCACCAGCATGAGCTGTGAAGTCAGATCTACTGGCATCATCCCAATCACCCAACCACTAAAGACATCATCAGGTAGCCAAGCCGCTGGCATGTCGTAAAGATCAAGCGACTGAATCATACCGTGCAAACGTGATTCAGGCTGCATCAATAAGCCAAAAACAGGTGCATCCAAGTACAGCTGCACTTCATGACCGAATGTCGCTAATGTCAGTGCCAGCGCACAACCTTCATAGCTTGCTGCTTCGGTGGGTGTATGCAGCTGGATTAATAATCTCATCATGTATTCCTAAATATGTTTATCGCAGGCTAATGTCGTAATGGATACGCTATCAAAACTGTATTAAGCGGCAGCCATCCTGCATCATCAGAGCGAGCTCACTGAGTCCCACCAACGTAAATCCTGTCGCTAGATTGTCACCATCAAGCTGATGGCGGGTACTGTTATCTGTGTCACTCACACCGCGGCTAAGAGCTGTGCTAACACAAACAGGCAGTGGCAACTGATATTGTTCAGCCAACATTTGCCATTCTTTGGTCAAATTCATTTGATCAGCGGACTGCCAGCGTAGCCGATTCGCCAGATGCGCCGAGTCCCCATAAAAAAAGACATTGAGCAATGGCCGTTTGGTGATAGGATTGTCGATGTCTTCTTTATTGACGATATCGTCTGCATTACTATCGATATTATGATCAGCTGATGCGCTCTTAAGATACGCGCGCGCATAACGTAATGCTAAATGCGCTAATGGGTGACTAGGATCAGCGGTAATGAGTAGTAGCGGGGTAGTAGTCATAGGGGACAGTATCACATATTATAAATAAGCGTTTAGAGAGTGTTATAAGGGTGAGACAATATTATTGAAAGGCTATAAATGTTTTTTGTAAAGTAATCTAATCTATTTATAGTCGAACTTTAATATTTCTTAATACCATTGAGTCAAAACGCTATTTTTATTGAGTATAAAGGTGCGCTGCAATGAAGCTATCTCAAAGCATTTTGATTAAAGACGTTTATGCTACCATAAAGCGACTCAAAGCAAATAGAGTCACTGTTACTAAACAGGGCTTTATGTTTTGTAATGATATATTGAGTATGTTCATCTGATGCTGTGACTGTCTCGTAAGAAAAAACAATAAACTTATGAGCTGGGTTCACGTAGTCTTACCATTCTATGTAAGGAGTTTTTGTCACTATGTTACCTGCTATGCCCTCACGTATGAACAGTGGTACAGATTATCAGCCGACAGCAGAGCAACTGCAAGTACTGCAAACAGCCAGTGAGTTTGCTTATCAAATTTGGGAGAGCCGAACGGTTTCCTGCCAAACGTTTTTGCGTAGCTACCCACTGAATAGTACGCTGACTCGTCAGCAAATCGATGATCTGATACAAGATTATACGCTAGATGAAAACTATCAACTCGCCGATGAAACGAAAGTCATGAGTGGCCTGCGTCACTTGCGCACGCTACTAATGATGCGCTGGATTTGGCAAGATGCTTTGCAGATGATCAGTCTTGAGCAATTGACTGATGAGCTATCAGAGTTTGCAGGTGGTTGTATCTCCTTTGCCAAGGACTATACCTATCAGCATTTGATTGCTAAATACGGTGAGCCAACCTTTATCAATGAACAAGGCAACGTGCAGATTGATGATATGGCTATCATGGCTATGGGTAAGCTTGGTGCTCAGGAACTGAATTTATCGAGCGATATTGACCTAATATTTGTACATCAAGCGCGCGGCGAAACCAATGGTGACAAGGCAAAGGGTACGCGTAGCATAGACAATAAACGTTTTATGACTCGTCTGGGTCAAGGGATTATTAAGCTGCTTGATAATAAAACGGCTGACGGCTTTGTCTTTCGGGTTGATATGCGCTTGCGTCCATGGGGTGATGGCAGTGATTTGGCCATCCATCTCTCAGCGTTACAAAAATATTTTGCGTTGCATGGACGCGCGTGGGAGCGTTTTGCTTGGCTAAAAGCACGAGTCGTTGGGCAGATAGATCAGCCATTTTATGATGCGATTCAGGCGCTAATCAAACCGTTTGTCTTTCGCTATTATGTGGATTACAGCGCGTTTTCAGCACTCAGGGAGATGAAGTCGCTCATTCAAAATCAAGTTGCACAGCGTGAAGATCTAGACAATATTAAGCTTGGCGCGGGCGGTATCAGAGATATTGAGTTTATTGTACAAGCGTTTCAGCTGATCTATGGTGGTCGGCATCCTCAGCTACAGGTAAAGCCTTGTTTGGAGGCGATGCAAGTGTTGCGTGAGCTTGGATATCTAGAGCAGATTACCTACGATAACTTACAAGCCGCGTATCGGTTTTTGCGTCGACTTGAGCATGCGATTCAAGCCATTAACGATCAGCAAACCCAAAGACTGCCGCATGATGCTTATTGGCAGCATAATCTTGCAGTGACGCTTGGGTTTAATGATTGGCAGGCATTACTGACCCAATTAAATGCTCATCGAGACAATGTTAATGTGCCGTTTGAGCGTATGGTCACTGAGCGCCAAGTACCTGATAACGAAGATACCGACCTAGAGCCAGAGCACTTAGATGAGCAAATTGCCCGTTTAAATGAAGTGCTAACAAAAGAAAATCGCGAGGTACTACAGAATTTTTGGCAATCAAAAATGGTGGCTAATTTAAGTGATGAAGCCAGAGGGCGTTTAGACGACGCATATCCTGTCATTGTCCATGCGTTGTTAGCGCATCAAGAACAGCAGCAACTTGCCAATACTGCTTTACCGAGATTGATCTCACTGCTTGAAGCGATTTGTCGCCGTTCTATCTACTTGGTCATGATTGCTGAAAACCCTAATGCAACGATTGAGCTGATTCCAATGCTATCTGCCAGCCCGTGGATCGCAAAAGAGTTAGCTCAGTATCCTGTATTATTGGATACATTTTTGCAGCAGCGTTATCGCCATCTGCCAGATAAGCGTGAGCTGCGTGATATCTTGCGCCAACAGTTGCTACGCGTCGAGCCAAACGATGAAGAAGAGCTGTTAAGCGTCCTGCGACTGTTCAAAAAGAATCAAGTGTTGGCGGTTGCTGCTAGCGATGTATTGGCGGAACGCCCGATTATGAAAGTGTCGGATTCATTGACTTATATCGCTGAGGTCGTACTAGAAGCAGCATTAGAGCGCGCTTTTGCAGAGATTGTTAACCGTTATGGATATCCTATTGGCCAAGATGGCGACCCAGTCACTGAAGCGGACTGCGGCTTTGCAATTATTGGTTATGGCAAGCTTGGTGGCTTAGAGCTATCGTATTCTTCAGATTTGGACTTGGTATTCTTACACAAGATAAAAGAGCAAGGTATGACCACTGGTGAAAAATCAGTCAGTGGTATGAAGTTTGCCGCGCGTCTTGTACAAAAGCTAATGAATTATCTCAATACTCAAACCCGTGATGGCCGTGCCTATGAGATTGATATGCGTCTGCGGCCTTCAGGAAATGCTGGCATGATGGTGGTATCTTGTCATGCGTTTGAAACCTATCAAATGGATAAAGCATGGTCATGGGAGCATCAAGCGCTGGTACGTGCTCGCGCGATTTGTGGAGACAAGCGAGTCACTGCACGTTTTTGTGATATTCGCCGCGATGTCTTGTCGTTGCCACGGACACTGGATCAAGTACGTAGTGAAGTCACTAGCATGCGTATCAAAATGCAAAAGCATCTAGGCACGAGCCAATGGCAGCAGGAGGCGGGCAAGTTTCATCTTAAACAAGATGCAGGCGGGATTGTAGACATTGAGTTTTTAGCACAGTTTGCCGTATTGGCTTACTCACATGAATATCCGAGTTTGACGAAATGGAGCGATAATGTGCGAATTTTTGCAGAAGTTGCCTTGCTTGGTATTTGGGATGACCAAGTCTGTCAGGATTTGACCGATGCCTATCTAAGAATACGTGCTGCCACGCATCAATTGGCACTATCAGAGCAGTCTTTGCTCGTTGATGAGTCATTGTGGCAGGAGACGCGAGCGTTAGTACAGTCACAATGGCAGCATCTTATGGGTGTGGAGACAGACGACGAGTAATATCGTAACTTGTATGATTAAGGCCTTGCCGATAGTCCAAGAGACGCTTAAACTGTAAGGCCTTGTGATAATTAAAAAGCGTAATTAAAAACTATAGGGTCTCAAACCAAAAGATTTCATTTGCCAATACGGCCAGTGATATAATCGGTCACACATCATCTTAATACTGTTAGCTGTTCGTCATAATCAAGCTGTGCTTTAAGCAATAAAAATGGGCACTGCGGTGTTATCATACGATGTTGATCACTACTATTAAATAAAACCTACTTAAAAAAGTTAGACGTTAGCGCTAGCATAAGGACTATAAAATGAATATGGCAACACAAGACGGTAAGCTTTGGATGAATGGCACAATAATTGAACAACCAGATGCCAACGTTCATGTGCTTACCCATAGCTTGCACTATGGTATGGCAGTGTTTGAAGGCGTGCGGGCTTATCAAACAGCTGACAACCGCACCGCTATTTTTCGTCTAAAAGAACACACCGAACGTCTACTTGGTTCAGCGAAAATCTTTCAAATGGATGTGCCTTTTGATGCGGCCACGCTAGAGCAAGCACATAAAGATGTGGTCAAGCAAAACAACTTGGCAGAAGCCTATATTCGTCCGCTTATTTGGGTAGGTGCAGAAAAGCTTGGCTTATCTTCGCGTGACAACAGCATCAATGCTATGGTTGCTGCTTGGCATTGGGGCGCATATCTTGGTGAGGAAGGTATCAAAAATGGTATCCGCGTAAAAACCTCTTCATTCACGCATCATATGCCAAACGTTACCATGTGTAAGGCAAAAGCATCAAGTAACTATCCTGTGTCTATCATGGCCAACCAAGAAGTCACTCGTAATGGTTATGACGAAGCTATCTTGATGGATCCGCAAGGGTATGTATGCCAAGGTGCGGGTGAAAACTTATTCTTGGTAAAAGATGGCGTGCTACATACGCCAGACTTGGCAGGCGGGGCACTAGATGGTATCACTCGTCGTACTATCCTTCAGTTCGCGGCTGATCTAGGTATCAAGGTTGTTGAGCGCCGTATCACTCGTGATGAATTCTACCTAGCAGACGAGATCTTTATGACAGGTACCGCTGCTGAAGTGACACCTATCCGCGAATACGATGATCGTACTATCGGGAATGGCGGCCGAGGACCATTGACTGAGAAACTGCAGACTTTATACTTTGATGTGGTTCATGGTCGTAACGAGCAATATATGGATTGGTTAAGCTTTATTGACTAATAAAGTCGTTAGTTTAAAGACCAAAAAGGCTGAACATAATTGTTCAGTCTTTTTTTTATGCTAATATAGCCATCATATTTATTCTTAAGATTAAAGTGAGCAGTCCATGCCAATAGATTCTAGTACAGCAGATAATAAAAATATCAAACAAATTATTTGTATTAAATGGGGTACAAAGTACGGGGCTGATTACGCCAATAAATTGTATGGTATGGTATCTCGCAATATTACGCCACCGTTTCGTTTCGTCTGTTTTACCGATGATACCACCGATGTACGTCCAGAAATCGAATGTCAAGAATTACCACCATTAGATGTCACCATGCCAACCAACACACTTGGCAAGTGGCCAAAATCACGTTTGTGGGGTGAGAAGTTAGGTGATTTGACAGGGACAGTATTATTTGTAGATTTGGATGTGATTATAGTAGATAGCCTCGATCCTTTCTTTGAATACGGCGAGCCAGACGATGTTATTTTGTCTTATAACCCGAGTAACCCATTAGAGCGCCTAGGGCAAACATCTTGCTTTAGATTCAAGATAGGGTCGCTTGTCTCATTGCAAGAAAAATTCAAAGCTGATCCACAAGGTATCGCTGATGAGTATCGTTTTGAGCAGCGCTTCGTCACTCGTAATGCGCCAGGCGGTGTCAAGCTGTTTCCAAAGGCATGGGTTGCGCACTTTAGACGCAAATGCCGTCAACCATTTCCGCTTAACTACATCAAAGAGCCAAAGATTCCTAAAGGCGCTCGCATCGTTATCTTCCCTGGCGACTTATATCCGACCCACGCTATTGAAGGTAGATATAATAAAAATGCTGCTAACAATGCCAAAGATCACTTAAAAAGATTAACTGAGCCCAAAAATCTAAAAAGACCGCTACGTCACTTGCGTCATTTTATCTTGCCAGTAGGGTGGATCGAAAAGTACTGGAAAGAATAGGTCCCATTATATAGTTGAGTATTATCGCATTGCATTAGCAAAGATAAATATTAGTCAGTGAACGGATAAAATTATGAATACAGAAGATACTATTAAAGTCTTTGTTGGTTGTGACCCAAATAACTGTGATCTAGAGCAGATGATGGTATTAGATTATAGTATTCATAAACATACCAGTGTACCCGTTGAGATAGTATGGATGCAGCTGTCACGCGATCCTAATAGCTATTGGTATTCTAATCCTGAGACTGGAGAGGGTTGGAATACCACTAAATGGTCAACGCCTTTCTCGGGCTTTCGCTGGGCAATTCCAGAGTACTGTCAATACTCTGGTCGTGCCATCTACATGGACGCTGATGTTATTATTTTAGATGATTTGGCAAAGCTGTGGCACCATCCTATTGAAGGACAGTCTGTTGTAGCTGCTAAGACTAATGCGGATATGACTCGGTTGTGTACGTGCGTATGGGATTGCAAGGCGGCGAAAAACATTGTCCTACCAATTAAAAAACTCAAGAAAGATCCCAAAAGCCATAAAGAAATGATGGCTGTATTCAAACATAATAATCAGCTCATTGAGCCTTATCAGGATAGTTACAATTGTATAGATGGCGAAAACTTAGCGCTAGAAGATATTAGGATTTTGCATTATTCAGATATGGGTACACAGTTCAGTCATAAATATTCATTACCTAGAGTCAGTGAAGAAGGTATTGAGCATTGGTTTGACGGTGAAATAATGTCGCACCCAAGGCAGGATTTATCTGAGGTTTTTGATGAGTATTATAACGAAGCACTTGCTGCTGGATACGATTTAGACAGTTATAGGGTAGAACCTTTCGGTCATTTTCCTAAAAAATCTCAAGAAGGTTATACCGGTAATAAGGTGACTCGTCCACACGCTTCTAAATCATTTTTTTCGAAGCTATTTAAACGCTAGTTTTTTAATGAAGCAATGATAAGCCTTTTTAAGAAGGTGAAAACTTACTCCATAGGTTATCGTGTATGAAGCAGCATAAAAAAACAGTGTTACTCGTTATTAATTGTCTACAAGGCGGCGGTGCGGAACGTGTCGTATTAACATTGGGGCAAGGGTTTTATGAATTGGGCTATGAAGTACATATTCTAAGATTTAAGCCGTTAGTACAGTATGACTTAAGTCCAAATCTTAACTACCATGTACTTAAGTTTAAGCCGTATAAACTGATACCAGGGGCACAAAGACGTGACCATATTTTTGCACGTGCTGTTGATAAATACGTGTCGAAAAATATCGGTCAGCCTGACATCATACTGTCCAACCTAGATCGTGCCGATAGCATTTTAAGTAATAGTAAACTGCCTAATATCACTTATATTATTCATAACACAGTATCACTACTCTATAAATTTAATAAAAATCACGACGCTGAGCAGTTAAAGCAAAGAATGATAGATATATATGCCAAGCATCCTTGTGTGTGCGTCAGTGAAGGCGCTCAAAAAGACTTTATCAAAAGCTTTGGTCCTATTACGCCAACCACCGCCATTCACAATCCAATTGATAAAAACAGTATTCAACAACAAGCCGATGCTTTTGTCCCTGACTACCAGAACTATATTATTCATGTCGGGAGTTTTAAAGATGCCAAGCGTCATGATGTATTGGTAAATGCTTATGCAAAAACAGATCAATCTATGCCGTTACTGCTCTTGGGTCAAGGGAAGCATAAAAGTGAAACAGAGCGACTGGTAACAGAGTTAAGCCTAGAAGACAAAGTAATATTTTTAGGGTTTCGTGATAATCCCTTTCCTTATATCAAAAATGCGCAGTTTAAGATATTGACGTCTGACTGGGAGGGTTTTGCTTTAGTTATTGCCGAAGCTCTCGTGCTAGGTACTCCTGTTATCAGTACCAACTGTCCGTCAGGCCCAAGTGAATTACTACCAGAACGTAACTTAATGCCGATGGGCGATGTTGATGCCATTGCCGCAAAAATGCAGCAAGCGATGAGTAACCCGCAAGCGTTTCATGCGCCATTCGATGAAGCGCTGCTACCAGTCAAAATAGCAGAAAAATACGTAGAGTTTGCTGAACAAGTCAATATTATGCATAAATAGTTCCAAATATTTTATACTCACAATGTCCATTTCTAAGAAAATTTAAAATGATTAATAGTGTTATTAGAACAAGAAAAAAAGAAGTTAAAAATAATAAAAAGAAAGTACTCTTAGTCATTAACTGTCTACAAGGTGGCGGCGCTGAACGTGTTGTTCTGACTTTAGGACAGGGATTCTATGATTTGGGTTATGAAGTACATATTTTACGGTTTAAGCCCCGTGTAGATTACGAGCTTAATCCAAAACTAAACTACCACTTTATTGATTTTAAGCGTTATAAACTGATACCAAAATTAGAACGTCGTGACAAAGTTTTTGCGTTCGTAGTCGATCGTTACATTTCAAAAAACATTGGTCAGCCTGATATGATACTGTCTAATCTAGATCGTGCAGATAGTATTTTAAGCAATAGCAAACTACCTAATATATTTTATGTGATTCATAACACAGTGTCTTTGTTATATAAATTCGATAATACGAATGCTGCTGACACACTAAAGTCAAAGATGATTAACATCTACTCCAAGCATCCTTGTATATGTGTCAGTAAAGGTGCTGAAAAAGATTTTGTTGAAAGCTTTGGTAATATTACGCCAACGATTGCCATTCACAATCCAGTCGATAGAGATTACATTCAAAAGCTAGGTGACGTATTTACTCCTGAGTACCAAGATTATATTGTTCATGTGGGGAGTTTTAAAGAAGCGAAACGTCACGATGTGCTGCTAAAAGCATATGCTCGAACAGATCAGTCTATGCCACTATTACTGCTAGGTAAAGGAAAGCTGAAAGACGAAATAGAGCAATTGGTAGTAGAACTCAACTTAGAAGAAAAAGTAGTATTTTTAGGTTTTCAGGAGAACCCTTTCCCTTATATAAAGCATGCTAAATTTAAAGTGCTAACCTCTGATTGGGAAGGTTTTGCCTTAGTGATTGCCGAAGCTCTTGTATTAGGAACCCCTGTTATCAGTACAGACTGCCCATCAGGTCCAAGTGAGTTACTACCAGATAACAACTTAATGCCGATGAGCGACGTAGATGCTATCTCTGAAAAGCTTAGCTTAGCGATGAAAAATCCAGAGCAATTCTTTTCTGAGTTTGATGGGTCGCTTTTACCTATCACAATAGCCAAAAAGTATATTGCATTCGCATCTGATTCTAAAATCAAAGAATATTCTTAATTCAACCACCACTTAGACCAATCGTCTCTGTGTAATGCTCGTAATGTGGCAAACGCACTATCAGTATGCTGTAGTTTTTCGAAAACAGATAACAGTATACTAGTGGCCAATTTATCAACTTTCTGAAATTTATTATAGCGTTTTCGCATATTTCTCAAGCTATCATCGGTACCGATACGAAAATAAGTAAGACCATCGTACAGAGGCAAGTCACCGGCATAAAGCATATCGGTTTTTTCAGTTAGCAATGGCATAGATTTAGCATTAGTGGATAACTGCAGAAAGTTTTTGGTTTCATAAGTACGTAAAGTATTCATTAGAGTTACGACATTCATCAAGATAGCTGCTCTATGAGTATTGTTTGAATGATCAATAAACGTATCGCAAGCAGAGACAATCCAGCGCAACGACAGATGTGTCAATAAATAGTCGCTCTCTGCTTCCCATAACTTTTCAAATTCAGCGAATGTTTTATCTATTTTGTACTTACGGCGCATTAGTATAATAAGCGTGTTGTGATAAAAGCAGAGCTCAGACTCACCAAGCGATTTGTATTTCAAGTTGTTCAAATGGTTCTCTAAATCTGTGCTTTTACGCTCATTGGTTAACGCTTCAATATCACACATTGATTCAGTAATGGTTGTTGCTTTCATCTCATCAAAGCTTCTATCATTATAGGTTTTGATAATCTTACCCGCATTCAATCTTTTTTCGCTTCGAAAGATCAATAGCAATTTTCTCTGCCAACTTGAAGGTGTAGCCATGTTATCAAAATCCTTTAAAAATATATAAAGATATTAGCGCCTTAATCTCTATAATATAAGTCTTAGAGATCATTGTTGTTTGTTTAAACTGAATAATACTGTTTATACCAATCGACAAATTGTTTGATACCTTCTTCGATACTGGTTTCAGGTTTGAATCCGATATCATCTACCAATTCATCTATGTCTGCGTAAGTAATTGGTACGTCGCCTGCTTGCATAGGCAATAAGTTTTCCTGTGCCTTTTTACCACAAGCATCTTCAATGGCGGTAATAAAACGGCGCAAAGTGACAGGCTGATTATTACCAATGTTGTAAATCTTATAGGGAGCAGCTGCAGTCGTAATAGTAGAATGCTGGGGCGAAGGCGCTTTATTAATAATGCGAATGATACCGTTGACGATATCATCAATGTAGGTAAAGTCACGCTGCATATCACCATTATTAAATACATTAATTGGCTCGCCAGCTAGAATTTTCTTTGTGAACGAAAAATATGCCATGTCAGGTCGACCATAAGGGCCATAAACGGTGAAAAAGCGCAGCCCTGTGGTTGGGATGTTGTATAAGTGACTATAGCTGTGTGCCATTAGCTCATTGGATTTTTTGGTAGCGGCATATAGGCTGATAGGAAAATCAACACAGTCAGACGTCGTGAATGGCTGCTTAATATTCATACCGTAGACAGAACTGGAGCTAGCGTAGATCAGATGCTTGATATCATGATGGCGGCAACCTTCTAGAATATTAACAAAGCCAACCACATTTGAGTCGATATACGCATTAGGGTTTTCGATAGAATAGCGCACACCTGCTTGGGCACCTAAATTAACAACCGTATCAAATTGATAGGTTGCAAAAAGCTCAGACATAGCTTCACGATCAGCCAGATCTAACTTAATAAACGTAAAAATTTCTGGATCTGATATCTCACCTAATATTCTCAAACGCGCTTCTTTTAGATCTGTATCATAATAGTCGTTGATATTGTCGATACCAACGATACAGTAATCCCTAGCAGATAGATCTACTTCTAGTATCGCCTTAATTAAATGAAAACCAATAAAACCTGCCGCCCCAGTTACTAAAACTTTCATTAATCGCTCCCAAACAGATCGCGAGTGAATACTTTGTCTGCGACATCTTTTATATCGTCAGATAGGCGGTTTGCGACAATGACATCACTCAGTGATTTAAAGGTGTCTAAGTCTTGAATCACACGCGAATTAAAGAAATTGTCTTCTTTTAGCACAGGTTCGTAGACAACAACCTCGATACCTTTTGCCTTGATACGTTTCATGATGCCTTGTATGGCAGATGCTCTAAAGTTATCTGACCCACTTTTCATCACTAGGCGATGTATTCCCACGATTTTTGGCTGTCTTTCGATGATTTTATCTGCAATAAAGTCTTTGCGGGTCCTATTAGAATCGACAATGGCTTTTATTAGGTTGCTTGGTACTTCATCGTAATTTGCTAATAACTGCTTAGTATCTTTGGGCAGACAGTAGCCGCCATAGCCAAAAGAAGGGTTATTATAATGATTGCCAATACGAGGGTCTAAGCCAATCCCTTCGATGATTTGTTTGGTCTCAAGTCCAAAGGTTTGCGCATAAGTATCAAGCTCATTAAAATAAGCCACGCGCATCGCTAGATAAGTATTAGAAAATAATTTGATCGCTTCAGCTTCAGTAGACTCTACAAATAACAGCGGTGCATCTTTTTTGACTGCACCCTCAAGTAAAAGATTGGCAAATATTCGAGCCTGCTCAGACTGTGCGCCTACAATGATACGTGAAGGATAAAGGTTGTCATGTAGTGCCTTACCTTCTCGCAAAAACTCAGGCGAAAAAATAATGCGATCAGTCGCATAACGTTCTCTGATACTTGTTGTATAGCCCACTGGTACTGTGGACTTAATAATAATGGTCGCTTGTTGATTGACAAAAAGTACTTGCTCAATCACTGATTCTACCGTTGATGTATTAAAATAATTGGTCTTGGTATCATAATCAGTCGGCGTGGCAACGATGATGAAATCTGCATCTTTATAAGCTTCTTTGGCATCCAGCGTTGCAGAAAAATTGAGCTCTTTGTTCAATAAAAAATTGTCGATATCTGTATCTTCGATAGGGGATTGCTTATTATTTAGCAATTCTACCTTTTCAGCGACAATGTCGACAGCGATAACGTCATGATGCTGCGCTAGTAGCATAGCATTTGATAAGCCTACGTAGCCTGTACCTACTACTGCTATTTTCATAATATATCCAAGTGATTTTTGAGCTTTTATTGGTTTAGATCAAGAGGAAGTGAAATTAATCACCATTCAATCTTAAACTAAATTTATTTATCGGTGCTTGCTATCAAAGAAGCAGGTAGATAAGCCAAGAATTTGTGCCTCATAGCTTGACTGATTTTTTTATATAAGTCTGACTCAAGAAGATCTAAACTTTGAATACAACCATATTTAATAGTTTTATCTTCTAAGGCAAGAATAAAATCTTCTACGCTACTCTCGTTTTTTAGATAGTTGATAGAGGTGTTAGGTTTTAAACTTGCTTCGCCTTTTTGAATTTTTAGATGATTCATTAGAGTTATAGGGTTAACTTGGGCGACATCTCTGAATTTGTATTTTATCTGCTCGGTCAACAATTGCGGATGATTCAACAAATGGGACTTTAAAATATTTTTATCGACAATATGAGGGTAGTGATGAATTTCAAAAAACTGATTCATGCCCAGTATTTTAGCACTTAACATTTGCGCGATAGTATGTCTTGGCTGTATCGGTGTGCCAAACAACTTAAAGCGTGACTTTCGAAAATTGAGCTTGGCACTCAAAGCAGCACTTTTGCGCCACTCACCATGAATGATTAACTTCTCACTGTCTAAAAAGTCATCTATCGTCACTGGTTGATTAAAAAAGAAATCATCGTTCATATAGATAAAATAGTCAGACAATCCTTGGATATTCCAAATCATCGTCTCAATTGATCGAGTGTTGAAGGTCGGTAGGTATTCTTCATAACCCGAAAATATTTCCTTGTGATCGACAATACGTATTTTATCTGCTGCACAGATATTTTGCTTGGCAAATTCATCAATGAATGCTGGCCGTTGCTGGTCGGTCACAACATAAATGTGACGGCAAAAAGGCAGGTATTTGATGATAGAGGCGATATTGTAATATATCTCATCGTCACTTGCGAAGCGGGTGGCAGTTATGGCATCTGACGCTACGGTGTTACTTGGCTTGTAGGACTCTCTTTTTTGTTTGAGTACAGGGTCTGAACCATCCACCCAAGCGATAACAATGTCTATTGCTTTCTCATCAAGTTGCTGCATGATTGATCCTGTTTTTTTTCAATAGGTGTCTTTAGTGGCTATACATTCTATTTAAATGTTGATTCTACTTAGATCAGCTATGATATTTATTGATACCTGTATTAGCAAGGGTTAACTGATTTATAAAATCAACAATATTTATGATTTTTTACGCGTCAGTTGATAAGCCTAGCTTATACTGTAGTGAATAAAAGTAGATGAGACTAGCATAAAGAACCAAAATCCTGCAATCATTGTGAACATGGATGCCTTGTATGACTATCATTCAAAAAACCAAGTTGAGATATCAATGCCCATCATTCTATTTATTTTAAAAGCACTTGAAGGCCGCGGTGCTGAGCGTATGGTCACAACGTTAGCAAGTGCTTATGTGAAAATGGGTTATAGCGTCCATATTTTATGTCTAGAAGAAACACAGGATATGCCGTTAGATGCTGACATTCACTATCATATCGTGCCATACGATGAGGTGTTTTCTGAGCAAGATCTTGAGCCAAACTCTAAGCAGACACAGGCTTACGAGGCAGTCGCTAAGCGTATTGATGAGTATGTGCTTAGCCAAATAGGGACGCCAGATCTGATATTGGCTAATATTTATAAAGTGAATTGGATTATGGCGTACAGCCAATTACCCAACATCGTGAATGTGCTGCATACAGCGCTATTTAAGCAGTTTCAACAGCAATTATCTAATCAGCCACTACAGACGATAAATCATTTACGTATGGTCTACGGCGCTCATCCGTGTAGTTGTGTCAGCGAGGGTGCTCGCAAAGATTTAATCTCAATTTTAGGAGACATCACTAAAACCACAACCATTTATAATCCTTGCGATGCCACTTGGATCCAAAGCAAAGCGTTACAAAAACCACATATCGAACAGTTTGGCTTAGCAGATAAACAGTATATTATTCATGTGGCCTCATTCGATACGATGAAAGGTCATCGAGATTTGCTACAAGCCTATGCGAAAACAGAGCGGAAGCTGCCATTAGTATTGGTCGGTAAAGGCAAGCTTGAGGCAGAGATTAAAGCGCTAGCGTTTCAACTTAAGATTAGTGACTGTGTTAGGTTTTTGGGCTTTCAGGCCAACCCTTATTCATTAATTAGGTCAGCCGCACTGATGGTGCTTACTTCTAAGTTTGAAGGCTTTGGCTATGTCATCGTAGAGGCGCAAGCACTGGGCGTACCAGTAATCAGTACGGATTGTCCTTTTGGTCCACGAGAGTTATTACCTAAGCAAAACTTAATTGCGGTAGGTGATATTGATGGCTTGGCGTTACTCATCGATCAAGCCATAGACAACCTTACAGATTATATCGTGCCGCTAAACCAGAAGTTGCTGCCTGAACATATTGCAAGACAGTACTTAGCGTTTCGTTCTGTTTTAGATTTAGATAAAAATGAGGGTTTATAACGTGTAGTGGTTCTTAATTAAACGCAATTAAGTAAAGGTTATTAACTGCGAGTCATTAACTAGAAAGTGTCGAATAGCGATTTAGAGATAGGAGAGTGATTGACGACGGGTACACCATGCGATTGATAGATTCTGCCGAGCAAGTTAAACGAGGGCACAATGCGCTCGTTCAGGACTTTACTAAGCATACTTGGCGCACTATTGTTTTTATTTTCATAAAACCGTGGTTGCTTACTGTTTAGCAGGTCAATACCGTACAGATGAATACTCGCTGCTTGGCGCGAAAACGCCAACTGCGCCGCCACATAAGCGACAGTACCTGCCTCCACAAATCCATGAGTAATGTTAAGAGAGACGCCGATGTCAGCCGCTTTATGATCGCTATCAATAATAAAGTTTGGATTATTGATAAAGTACGATAGCGGAATTTTTTTATTGAGTAATTTTTTCTTAAAGATAAGCTTATTAAAAGATAGCTTGTTTGACTTCACTCCCCATGGCCTATCTACTGGGTACAACACTCGCATGGCATGATGGTACGTTTGCATAATATCAGGGTGCGTAGTGGCCATCGCTTCAAAGACAGCTAACGTTGCATATAGAGGTTGACCCGTATAGTACTGCCGTAAAATCTCAGGCTGATGATTGATAAAGCGCGCATCACTGATGACGTAACCAGTAATATCGGTAAACTGATACTGCCATTGACAAAAATAGCAGGCGTATCTAGTAGCTCTGCTAACGGCAGCTGCTGTATGGATGGCCCTGAGGCGATAATATTGACGTCTTTTCCATGCAGGCTTTGTGCTGGTTCATTGGCATTAAAAGCATTGATAATGATGAGCTCATTATCAATGTTGAACCCAGCGGTAGCAGGTAATCTCAAATATAGCGCCATACTATTTTCCAGTCGTTTATTTCACCTATCTTATATCTTAATACACTGCCTTTACGCTAATTATAAATTGCCTACATATGGTTAATTACTAAGCATTTATTGCCAATGGTCTTTCAACCATGGGCTTGGCTTCACATGCCGATACCATTTACCGCCACTACCAGCAATTGCATCGGGCGGGTTAATCTCACCGTGGAAGATAACGATTTTTGCATCATCCGGCAGAGTAGGTGTGCGCACAAAGTTAAAAGGAATCGGCGCAATACATTGGTACTTAAAGCTGACACACCATGTTTTGTCCCAATACTCTAGGTGATGATGCTCACGCAAATAGTTAGAGAGGTAAGCCTGCTCGTGACGTACTTGGGTGCGAATGGTTTCAAAGTTCCGCTCAAAATTGGACAGCAAATCAGGATAGGTATTCATGCCAATATTAAAGCGGTAGACGGAGCTGTTGCCAATCATGCGCCAAGGTTTTTTCCAGTCGCGGATGATGACGACACTGTCCTCATGCTCAGCTTGATAAGTAAAAAACGCATCGATATTATCGACAATGACGATATCAATATCTAAAAATAGGGCCACACCTTTTAAATCATACAGCTCAGGCTTAAAGGTAGTCAGTTTTTTCCAACCACGTTCAGGACCTGCTGGTAAATCCATGTCAGGTATCGGATAGCAGGCAATCGTAGGGTCAATACCTGTGCTGTCATCGGTCAAGCAAACCATTTTAAAATCCAAGGTTAGATGTCGACTAACCATGTTGTAGAGACGATTGACATATTCAGGACCATATTTGTCGCCCCATTTCATACAGATGATATAACGCTGTTCAGCAGCATTTGTGATGGTTTGATGAGGGTCTATAGATGAGGTCTTAGTTACGTCAGATGTCATAATGCACTCGTATTGAGATAATAGTCAGATAAATGAAGGACTAATAAAAGTAAAAGAATATAGAGTTCAGCCAATATTAGCATAGCTGTGACTGATGGTACGTCTAAACTGATGGTATGTATAAATAGGCAACGTTAGGTTGGTGATGACTAATGATTGTCGAGCTTAGTGTTATCATTTTTAACAGTACTATCGTTTTCAACATTGTCGCTTTCAACATTGTCATTTTTAACGCTATCGTTGATATTACTATCAGAGCGACTAGAAACGTTAGAATGGTGAGATTGAATAAAGGCTGCTAAAGTCTCTTTATCTTTTCGGTAAGGATTGCCTAAGTCTGGTATACGCTTAAAACGTCGATAGCCCCACATATAATGACTGTAGTTGTCTGTAATCATACGCTCCATGGCCTGATTGAGAGCATGAGTTGCCACTTCAGCATTACGGTCATACAAGGCTGGATCGTTGAGTTTGTAGCAGTAAATATCAAAACCGCGTCCATCGGTACGGCGAATACAAGATAAGCCAACCAGCGCACATTTGGTCTTGCTCGCCAATTTTGAGGCAAGGGTACTGGTCAATGTTTTGATACCAAAGAACGGAACAACAACACCGCCTGATGGCTCTGGAACGTGATCTGGCAGTACGATACTAAAACCACCTTGCTTGAGTGTTTTAAACACGGCTTTAACGCCGCTCCCATCAGTAGGTACCAAAGTGGCATTAAGTCGCGCTCGACCCTGAAGGATAAACTCGTTAGCGAATTTGCCGTCAACTGGCTTATACATAATGGTTGGCGCACCAAACTGGTTGAGCCAAGCATTCATCATCTCCCAAGTGCCGAGATGCGGGACGATAGCAAGCATGCCATTTGGATTGTCAAGACCTTCTAAAAAAATGTCTTTATTATGGACATCACAAATCTGAGCGATACTCCACTCAGGAGGCATCGCCCAGCTTTTTATAGATTCAATACTGGTCAAACATTGATGATAGATGATGTCTTTGGTCAACGCACGTTTTTGCTGCTCAGACAGTGTGTGAGTAATCAGCGCCAGATTGATCTGAATGGTACGCATGATACTTAGACTGGGTATCTTAATGATAACCCACGCAACAAAACGTGCCAGCATCTGCAGTACAGACAATGGCACGACTTTGAAAATATGATACGGATTCATGACCACTCACATGGTAATGAATCACATAACAAGCACTGTAGGCAGCAACCGCGCATCATCAAACGATTTATTCAGCAGGCTTGTTAGTATCAGCTTGTGCTTTTTCACGCACACGGATACCAAGCTCACGCAGTTGTTTGCTATCAACGCCAGCAGGTGCTTGGGTCAATGGGCAATCAGCTGTTTTGGTTTTTGGGAAAGCGATAACGTCACGGATAGAGCTTGCGCCTACCATCAACATAATCAAACGATCCAAACCAAATGCTAGGCCGCCATGCGGTGGTGCACCGAATTTTAGGGCATCAAGTAAGAAACCGAATTTGTCTTCAGCTTCTTGCTCACCAATACCCAAGGCTTCAAGTACAGCTTGCTGCATATCGTAAGTATTGATACGTAAGCTACCACCACCAATCTCAGTACCGTTCAATACCATGTCATAGGCGATAGAAAGGGCAGACTCTGGATTGTTTTTCAACTCTTCAACTGAGCCTTTAGGCTTAGTGAATGGATGATGCATCGACGTCCAGCGACCATCGTCAGTCTCTTCAAACATCGGGAAGTCGGTCACCCAAAGTGGGGCCCATTCACAAGTCGTCATTTCAAGATCTAGACCGATTTTTTGGCGTAATGCACCAATTGCATCATTCACGACACTGGCTTTATCTGCACCAAAGAAGATAATGTCGCCATCTTCTGCAGCAGTACGCTCGATTAAGCTCACAAGTACGTCATCAGTCATATTTTTGATGATTGGAGACTGTAGGCCAGACTCTTTATCCACACCATTGTTGATACTGCTAGCGTCATTGACTTTGATATAAGCCAAACCGCGTGCGCCATAAATACCAACAAACTTGGTATAAGCATCGATTTGCTTACGGCTCAATGAAGCGCCACCAGGAATGCGTAGGGCAGCGACACGACCTTTAGGATCGTTAGCAGGACCGGCAAATACCTTAAAGTCGACGTCTTTCATCAAGTCTGCAACGTCAACCAACTTTAGAGGAATACGTAAGTCAGGCTTGTCTGATGCATAGTCGCGCATTGCTTCTGCGTAAGTCATGCGAGGGAACTGCTCAAACTCAACATCCATCATGGTCTTGAACAAATGCTTGATAAGACCTTCGTTGATGTTCATGATTTCTTCTTCGTTTAAGAAAGAAGTCTCGATATCCACCTGAGTAAATTCAGGCTGACGATCGGCACGTAAATCTTCATCACGGAAGCATTTAGCAATTTGATAATAACGATCAAAACCTGACACCATCAATAATTGCTTAAATAGCTGTGGTGACTGCGGCAGGGCAAAGAAGTTACCTGGACGGGTACGTGATGGTACAAGATAATCACGCGCACCTTCAGGCGTTGCACGAGTCAAGATAGGTGTCTCAACATCCAAGAAACCATGATCGTCTAAATAACGACGAATCGCTGACGTTGCCTTGGCACGGAACACCATACGCTCTTGCATTTGCGGACGACGCATATCAAGATAACGATATTTTAGACGCAAGTCTTCAGATACAGTCGTTTTTTCGTCATTCAATGGGAATGGCGGTGTTTCAGACTTAGCCAGTACTTCAATTTCTTTGCCCAATAGCTCAATCTGGCCACTGGTCATATTATTATTTTCAGTACCTTCATAACGACGACGTACGCGGCCAGTTATCTTTAGCACGTATTCAGGACGTACCGCATCAGCGGTTGCGAAAGCTTCTGGCGTGTCAGGGTCGACTACGACCTGCAAGATACCAGCGCGGTCACGCATGTCTAAGAAAATCACACCACCGTGATCGCGACGACGATGTACCCAGCCTACGATACTAATGGTTTGCTCAAGCAAGCTCTCGGTTACGGCTCCGCAATACTCGTCTCGGTATTCGCTATGCGTCATAGTGCTTTGCGTCATAATATGGTTATCCAGTTATCAGCCCAATTCGAAATACAATAATGCAGCCATTGCTGTGCGTTTCAAGCTATTTGCAAAAAAAACACACAAACAACGCGATTAAGACATATGGTCATCACGTTGGCTGCAGAAAATTTGATATAAACGCATATTATGCCTAATCTGCCTTTGTTATACAACCAGCTGAGTTCAATCAAAGCACGGGAGTCTGCAAGTATCTGACGTATTTATTCAGTGATATTTATATTGGGTTAAATATTGTCATCATGCTTGAAAACACCGCTTAGTGTGCACATATCAACCGCACGCTAATAAAAACAGCCATATCAATATATTTACTGACTTGAGGATTTGTAACCATGCTATTTCATCCCCCTAAAAACCCTGTTGAGCTTAAAATACGCCACTTGAATGATGCTCAAAAGCAGCGCCGTGAAGATTTGATGGAAGCCACCCAAGGCAAAGCTGCCCTCAAACAGTTCAAAAAAGTCATGGCCAAAAAAGCCAAGCAAGCATTGAAAGCAAAAACTAAAAATAAGAAAAAACATACTGATGATAAGGCACAAGTTTTTGTGCTCGATTTTGACGGTGATATCAAAGCAACTGCGGTCAAACACTTGCGTGAAGAAATCAGTACTTTAATTAGTACCGCAAATAAAGGTGACGAAGTTATCGTACGTCTTGAATCAGGCGGTGGTCTGGTACATGGTTATGGTTTGGCCGCAGCGCAATTGGTTCGCCTAAAAGATGCTGGTTTAAAACTGACTGTTTGTGTTGATAAAGTGGCGGCAAGCGGTGGTTATATGATGGCCTGCGTTGCAGACAAGGTAGTAGCTGCACCATTCGCTATCATTGGTTCAATCGGTGTGGTGTCACAGTTGCCAAACTTCCATAAATGGCTAAAAAACCATGACGTCGATTATGAGATGTTTACCGCTGGTGACTACAAGCGTACGGTAACTGTATTTGGTGAAAATGATGCCGAAGACCGTGCCAAATATCAAGAAGAGCTAGAGCAGACGCATGAGCTATTTAAGCATTTCGTTAACACGTATCGTCCAGCACTCGATGTTGCCAAAGTAGCTACGGGTGAGCATTGGTATGGCGAAGATGCATTAAAGCTTAACCTGATTGATAGTCTACAGACTTCAGACAGCTATATTTTAGAGCGTATGGAAGACAACGAAGTGTATGCACTATATTCACGTCAGAAGCCGACGTTAGCAGAAAAGTTAGGATTGGCTCAAGCAGCAGAAGCGACACTGAGCATGGCTGTAGATAAATTACCTGATGCACTTGCACGTTTTGATTTGAATAGTCGTCTAAACATTCTGAAATAATGTTAGTTATCATTATGGTAGTTAAGTAAGGGTGCTTTAGTGCTCAGAAATTTTTAGATACATTGTTTATATTTTGTAAAAGGCGTGGCCTAGCTGGTCGCGCCTTTTTGCTGTTTATTGACAATTGCTGTGTTATAAATGTAGCACACGGAAAACAGTATACGTGCGTGCACTAAAGCTCTAGTAGAGCTTTTTATCAACATTTGATTTAGACAATCAATAAAGAAAAGGAAGTCATTTATGTCTAACGACAATTTAATGTTTACCGCAACAGAACATGGTCAAGCCATGCATGCCAAAGTCAAAGCGTTCATCGAAACGAATATTGAGCCTATCGAAGCCCAATTCTGGGAAGATTGTCATAAGAAAAACCCTGATGGTAATTGGGAAAACTGGGAGTGGCCAGAAGCCTACGAAAACCTGCGCAAACAAGCACGTGAAGAGGGTTTGTGGAATTTATTCTTGCCAGATGACACATTAGGTGCAGGACTGTCAGTCACTGATTATGCGCCTATCGCAGAATTGACTGGTCGTAGCTTGCTAGCGCCTCATGTATTCAACTGTAATGCACCTGATAGCGGTAACATGGAGCTGTTATGGCGCTACGGTACTCAAGAGCAGCAAGACAAGTGGCTTACCCCAATCCTAGAAGGTAAGACACGCTCTGTATTCTGTATGACTGAGCCTGACGTGGCGTCAAGTGATGCAACCAATATGCAAGCAACAGCCGTAGTAGATGGTGATGAGATTGTCATCAATGGTAGTAAGTGGTGGTCATCTGGTCTTGGCGATCCAGCGGTTGATGTTTTGATTGTGATGGCATATACCGCGGATGAAAGTGCAGACCGTCATCATCAGCATTCGATGGTGCTTGTGCCAGTCAACACTCCGGGTGTGAAAATTAAACGTATGCTTAAAGTGTTTGGCGATTACGATGCACCGCACGGCCATGGTGAGATTAGCTTCGAGAATGTGCGTGTGCCAGTCAGCCACTTTATTGGCGGACCTGGTAAAGGTTTTGAGATTGCACAGGGTCGTCTAGGGCCAGGTCGTATTCATCATTGCATGCGCTGTATCGGTGCTGCCGAAAAATCTCTTGAGTTAGCAGTCAAGCGTGGTATGTCACGTACTGCCTTTGGTAAGCCGTTACTGCAATTGGGTGGTAACTTTGAGCGTATCAGCGAGGCCCGTATTAAAATCGACCAAGCACGCTTGCTCACATTGTACGCCGCCCAAAAAATGGATGCTCAAGGCACCAAAGCCGCATTGACTGAAATCTCTGCTATCAAAGTAGTGGCGCCAACTGTGCTACAAGAAGTCGTCGACATGGCGATTCAGATTCATGGTGGTATGGGCGTATGTCAAGATACCTTGTTACCAAACTTTTATGCGCAAGCACGTGTACTACGTTTAGCAGATGGTCCAGATGAAGTACATAAAACCATGATTGCTAAGCTAGAACTAAAACGTCAGGGCTTTAGTCGTTCTGCTAAATCTGACAAAGCTTAGCCTTAAGTTTAATCTTAACAAACGGTTGTGTGAGTTAGTTTTGATTTGCTCACGCAACTATCAAGAATAAGCTAATAAAAATGCTAATTGAAAATTCACTATTAACAATTTAGTAGTGAATTTTTCATCACTAGAGCGAGTCCTCATTTCAAAAATAGCGAGAAGAATGAGATAAATTGAATTGAGAACTAGCTCGCATATCTGTTATAAAAATAAATGACCACATGATAAGGAATGTCTCATGGCAACTGATAATAAAGTACTAGACAAAGGCGGTGCCGTACGCGAGGGTGAAGAGCTTGATGCCAAAGCAGTAAGCGCATGGCTTCGCGGTCAAGGTGTCGACGTGATAGGCGAGCCTACAGTCACTCAGTTCTCAGGCGGCGCATCAAACTGGACGTATCGACTACAGTATGAGGGTGAAGATAAAAACCAAGATCTCATATTACGTCGTCCACCAAAAGGTACCAAGGCAAAATCTGCCCATGACATGGTGCGTGAGTACACCGTTCAAAAAGCATTAAAAGATGCTTATCCTTATGTACCTGAGATGATTGCGCTATGTACGGATGAAGCTGTTATCGGCGCTGACTTTTATGTGATGGAGCGGATGGAAGGTATTATCCCTCGTGCAGAATTGCCAGAAGGTATCGATCTAAATCCTGAGCAAACGCGTCTGCTTTGTACCAATGTATTAGACGCTTTGGTAGAGTTACATCAGATAGACTATACCGAGCATCCTGATTTGGTTAATTTGGGTCGCGGTGAAGGTTACTGTGAACGCCAGATCAGTGGTTGGGATAAACGGTATGTCAAAGCAAAGACGCCAAACGTACCGAGCTTTGCATTGGTCAGACAATGGCTTGCTAAGCACACACCAGCTGATAGCAAAACTTGTATCATTCATAATGATTGGCGCTTTGACAATGTCATACTTGATGCAGATGAGCCGACCAAAGTTATTGGCGTGCTCGACTGGGAGATGGCAACCCTTGGCGATCCATTGATGGACTTAGGTAGTGCGTTGGCTTACTGGATTGAAGAAGATGACAATATCGTCATGCAGCAGTTCCGTCGTCAGCCAACACATTTAGAAGGCATGATGACGCGTGATGAAGTGGTTGAATATTATCTAAAACAGTCAGGTTTAGAGATAGATAACTGGACCTTCTATGAAGTGTTTGGTTTGTTCCGCCTCTCAGGTATCATTCAACAGATCTACTATCGTTATTATCATAAGCAAACCACCAATCCAGCGTTCAAAAACGCTTGGCTCGTTATACATGTCATGCATGCTAAATGTTTGAAACTGATTGCGCAATATGAAGGCGAAGCCTTATTCAATGCGCATGTGCAGCCGCATTTAGAAGACATAGGCGTAGATGCTGCTGCTATTGAGCAGTTACCAAGCCCTGTTCAAAAAGTTGTCAAAAGTATTTTACCAAAAGGTTATTTTGCAAAAGCACCTGACTCTCCTGAAGCGTAAGTATTCAGCAAACCGTACTTTAGCAAATATGATAAAAGGTAATAATTTATGACAACCATACTTTTAGCACGTCATGGCCAAGCGTCTTTTGGACAAGAAAACTATGATCAACTCTCAGAACTAGGCACTGTTCAGGCACAAATGTTAGGTCAGCACTATGCAGCTACGCAGCGCCGTATTGATGCCATATTTACTGGTAGGTTGGTTCGACAGCAAGACTCAGCACGTCATTTTTGGGAGCGTTACCAATCATCTGTACATGTTAATAATAGCAATGGCACAGCTGTTGCGCCCGCAATCAACTTTGATCAGCCTGATAGTTATATTCTGCCGCAATTTGATGAGTTTAATCATAAAGACGTATTCGTTAAGTCAGCAGAGGCATCTGGCAATCGATCTGACATCTCAGCTGAAATCGCCAAAGCAGAATCGCCAGCGACACGACTGGCTGAGCTATTTGATCAAGCGATGCAGCGCTGGCATGCTGGTGATAATGATCAAGACTATCTTGAAAGTTGGCCACAGTTTAATAATCGTGCACAGCAAGCCCTTGAACAAGTACGTACGAAAGTAGCAAGCATGAGCTTAGATCAGGACAGCACCGTACTCGTATTCACTTCAGGCGGCGTCATCGCTGCAATCACCGCACAGTTATTGCGACAAGGCAGTCAGACGGCCTATCAGTTGAATAAAAGCTTGGTTAATACGGGTGTGACCTCTATTACTTTAAAGAATCAAAGTTCTCGCTTATTGTCTTTGAATGAATACAGTCATTTATTCTCTGATGGTAAACCATTCGTGACATGGCGATAATTTTGCGTGTAATTTTGCGAATAATATAGTGTCATATCTGCTTAAAGTATAAGCCTTATCGACGTTTATACTAAAGACCGACTTGATTCTGTGCAATATCGATATATAAAGGACGGTACATGCAAAATAAATTAATAAAATTGGTTGCTAAAAGGGCGCGCCATAGCAAAAACCAGATAGTAGGCGCGGTTCGACCTGCAAGCTATCTAAAAGACTTGAGTCAGCAGCAAGTAGGCACAGGTAAAACGGTGCTTATCACAGGTGCCAGTTCAGGTCTGGGCGAGGGTATGGCCAGACTGTTTGCTAGCCTTGGCTACAACTTGGCTATATGTGCGCGTCGCATTGATCGTTTAGAGCATTTAAAATCGGAGATGATGGACAAGTATCCTGATATCCGAGTTGAATGCCAAGCACTAGATGTGAGTGATTATGATACGGTCTTTCAAGTATTTGATGCTTTTGCAGATGATTTCGGTAGCATTGAGCGAGTAGTGGTCAATGCTGGCATTGGTGATAGTCGCCGCATTGGTAAAGGGCATTTTGAAACCAATCGTCGCACTGCCGATGTCAATTTTGTCGCCGCACTGGCACAGTGTGAAGCCGCCATGAATATCTTCCGTGCTCAGAACAATGGCCATTTGGTCGTGATATCGAGCATGTCAGCCATGCGTGGATTGCCTAGGCATCTGACAACCTATGGTGCAAGTAAAGCTGGCTTGGCTCATTTAGCAGAAGGCATTCGTGCTGATATGCTTTTGACCAATCTTCCTATCAAAGTTTCTACAATTTACCCGGGCTATATTCGCACCGAAATCAATGAAGGGTCTAAGCCATTACCATTTGAAGTCGATACAGATACTGGTACTAAAGCCATTGTCGCAGCTATCGAAGCGGGCGTAGATGAAGCCTGTGTACCGAGCCTGCCTTGGTCTATGGTCAGTCATGCGATGAAGCACTTGCCATTACAAGTAATGAATAAACTAAGTTAATAAAATTGGTTTTCCTAAGGTAGAAAAGAAGAAGCCCACTATTATTGTAGTGGGCTTCTTCTATTTGCTCTGAAATAGCAGGGCAAGTATTACAACGTTTGAGGATTATTTGACATATGCTGTTCACGAAGTTTTTGACGTAGTATTTTACCAACATTACTCTTTGGTAGTTCACTAACAAACTCAATATGACGTGGACACTTATAACCAGTCAAATTGTCCAGCGCAAATTCTTTAATGACTTCTTTAGTGACGTTATTATCGGCAGGTACGATGTAAATTTTAACCGCTTCACCTTGATTTTCATCAGGAATACCGATCACAGCACAATCGACGATGCCATCACAATCGAGCATAACTGACTCGATCTCATTCGGGAATACATTGAATCCTGAAACCAAAATCATGTCTTTCTTACGATCTAGTAGAGTAAAGTAGCCTTTCTCATCCATGCTAACGATATCGCCAGTGCGGAAGTAGCCATCGCGAGTAAAGTCATTGCTATTGTCTTTATTAAAGTATCCTGACATGACGTTTGGACCTTTGATACACATCTCGCCTGCTTGATGCATGCCAACACGCTCACCGTTTTCGTCAACCACGATAATATCGACACTCGGTACAGGTATACCAATAGTACCGTTGAACTTGCGGTCAGTGATAACGTTGGCAGTACCACCAGCCACGCCTTCAGTCATACCCCAACCTTCAACCATAGGGCAGCCAGTCACTTCTAACCAACGTGCTGCGGTTTGCTCAGTTGCCGCCATACCACCAGCTTGAGTGATACGTAACGAGCTAAAGTCCAAGTCTTTAAAGTTTGACTGGTCAAGTAACCCTTTGAATAGAGTGTTGACTGCAGGAAAGATGTGGAATGGTTGTTTTGATAACGTTTTAATAAACCCTGGCATATCGCGCGGATTAGGTACTAAGATAAAGGTATAACCTGAACGCATACCGAGCAAACTCAGCATAAAGGCAAAAATATGATACAGCGGTAAGGCCATAACCATATTGATGTATACTTCGTTGATACCTGAGGTCACAGGGCGATACCATGCCTCTGATTGCATAGCAGCAGCAACGACATTACGTTGTGTTAGGACAGCACCTTTAGATAACCCAGTCGTACCACCTGTATATTGCAAAATCGCTTTTTGTTGTAGGGTGGTTTTTGGTGCTTGAATCGGTAGGTTTTTACCCTTTTTTAATACTTCAGGGAATTTAGTGACATTGTACTTAGGGTCATTCAGGTTGTATTTTGGAACCAAGCGTTTAACCTGACGAATAACCGTATTGACCAAAATACCTTTCAGACCCATCATATCGCCCATTTTCGATAGCACGATACGTTTGATATTGGTCTCTTCAATAACTTGCTCAAGCGCTTGGGCAAAGTTGTCAACAACAAAGATAACCTGAGCGCCCGAGTCATTCAATTGGTGACGCAGTTCACGACCCGTATATAGTGGGTTTATCGGCGTACAAACATAACCTGCACGCAGAATACCAATCATAGTCGGTAGGTATTGTGGAACGTTCGGCATCATAAGAGCTACTACGCTGCCTTTAGGTAAACCTTGAGCCTGTAACCATGCTGCGACTGCCAGTGAAGCGTTATCAACATCACCATAAGTATGCGTCACACCCATACAGATAGTCATCGGATGCATACGAAAGCGGTTAAAACACTCTTCATATAACTCTATGAGGCTTTCATACTGATCCGGATTAATCGTCTTAGGTACGTTTTCCGGATATTGAGCAAGCCAAGGTTTATCTACAGTCATGATTAGCGTCCTTAAATATTAAAATAAATTAAGGCTCTATAAAAAAGTAGTCACATCCATGTCAACAATTTATATTACTGTTCCGTTAGCAAGAAATTGTCGAGTGCTATCCTATATGTTCACATACTGCTAAAATACGGGGCCCTTATAAAGTTTGATTTAATCACAGAGCATAAATATCTCATCAGATTAAAAAACAGTTAATGTTTTGGTAATGAAAATAGCTACTAGTAATGCTGCTAATCAATCGATATTAGTCATAACTATATAAGATCAAAATAACAGAAAGTATAGTGACACATTTTGGCAATACATTAACATAACTACAACCGTGTCTGTTATTCTTATACAAGAACTTGATAGTTTACAGTTAAATTTGATAAATGAAATAATATATGTTGAATAATCAGAAAATACCTAGACAAATAATTTACTTTCTTATCAAGTAATTAACATGAAATTTATTCAAAAAATGTCATATAATTGGATATAAAAGTAGATTTGTAGTAATTATAATAGAGAAATTTTATAGTTGAATGACAGAAAATAAATATACAAAAGGGCATCTTACAATTACTGTAAGATGCCTTTAGTAAAAATAAATTCATGTTTTTAGAATTTTTTAAAAATTGTCTCTATTTATACTTGCGGGTAGTCTGCATTGTGTTTTTCACGCAATTTTTGACGCAGTACTTTACCGACATTACTTTTTGGTAGGTCGCTCACAAACTCGATGTGGCGTGGACACTTATAACCCGTTAGGTTATCTAACGCAAAGTCTGTAATCACTTCTTTGGTAACGTTATTGTCTTCAGGTACTACGTATATTTTGACCGCTTCACCTTGATGACTATCAGGAATACCAATTACCGCACAGTCAAGAATGCCGTCACAGTCAAGCATCACAGATTCAATTTCGTTCGGGAATACGTTAAATCCTGAAACCAAAATCATGTCTTTTTTGCGATCTAGCAGTTTAATATAACCTTTGTCATCCATACTGACGATATCACCAGTGCGGAAATAACCATCACTAGTAAAATCAGCACTACTGTCTCTATTTAGATATCCAGAGGTTACGTTAGGGCCCTTAATACAAAGCTCGCCCCCTTCGTTTAAACCTACATGCTTGCCATCTTCATCAATAATAATGACATCTACGCCAGGTGCTGGCACACCGATAGTACCGTTAAACTCACGATTGGTAATAACGTTGGCGGTGCCGACTGCAACGCCTTCTGTCATACCCCAACCCTCGATCATCGCGCAGCCAGTTACTTCTAACCAGCGATTCGCAGTTTGCTCGGTAGCCGCCATACCACCAGCTTGTGAGATACGTAAAGAGCTAAAGTCCAAATCTTTAAAGTTAGGATTATCGAGCAGCCCCTTAAAGAGGGTGTTGACTGCAGGGAAAATATGGAACGGTTGTTTTGATAAGGTTTTAACAAATCCAGGAATATCACGTGGATTAGGTACTAGTATAAAAGTATAGCCTGAGCGCATACCAAGTAGGCTAAGCATGAATGCAAAAATATGATACAACGGCAGTGCCATCACCATATTGATATACACTTCGTTAATTTCTGATGTGATAGGGCGAGTCCATGCTTCTGATTGCATCGCTGCTGCTACGATATTACGCTGTGACAAAATAGCGCCTTTCGAAAGGCCTGTGGTACCGCCTGTATATTGTAAAAATGCTTTTTGATCCAAAGACATTTTTGGTTGCTGAAAAGGTAGGTTTTTACCTTTTTTCAATACTTCAGGAAACTTAGTGACATGGTACTTAGGATCGTTAAGGTTGTATTTGGGTACTAAGCGTTTGACCTGACGAATAATTGTATTGACCAAAATACCTTTCAAACCCATCATATCGCCCATCTTCGATAGGATGACACGTTTGATAGCCGTTTCTTCAATAACTTGCTCAAGCGCTTGGGCAAAGTTATCAACCACAAAGATTGCCTGGGCACCTGAGTCGTTAAGCTGATGGCGTAATTCTCGGCCAGTATATAGTGGGTTAACAGGGGTACAAACGTAGCCTGCACGTAGTATTCCAATCATGGTGGGCAGATACTGTGGAACGTTTGGCATCATGAGAGCGACGACACTACCTTTTGGCAAGCCTTGATTCTGTAGCCAAGCAGCGACTGCCATTGAAGCATTATCAATATCACCATAAGTATGAGTCACTCCCATACAAATGCTCATCGGATGTCCACGGAAGCGATCGAAGCATTCTTCGTACAGCTCCATGATGCTGCTATATCTATCGGGGTTAATGGTTTTTGGCACACCGGCTGGATATTGAGAAAGCCAAGGTTTGTTCGATATCATAGTTAGCATCCTTGCGATTTGGTATAGGCTAAAGTATTTTGAAAAGGTATTTGTCAATCTATCAATAGTACAAACCACCACTTATTTAGGTGGTATATACCATCTTCAATAGCATCCCTGTCTATTGATTAATAGCTAGTCTTTTGCTGCTATAACAGCATTCTATTTAATGAGTATTTAGATAAAGCATTAAATAGAACAAATAAACAAAAAGTTCAGTAATAAAAATAATGCTCGTTCTAAAACTATTTATCTGCTGCTTACAAATAAAGTATCAAAAAAACGATACATTTGAGCAATACATTAGCATGAATTTAGTCTAAAACAATAACAGTAAGCGATACTGATCAGTACATATATTAACTTATAAGAATATAGTAACTTTGTTGGCTGACAAAAGAAGGATTAGATAATTAATGTTGGTAAGCTGACAAAAAACACAGGAATGTAAATGCCAAAATTATTGCGGTAAAATAAATTGATCTTTTTTATTAAAGAAACGTCGATAAATGAGTAATGCACTGATAGTGCAGCCAAGCGTGCTGCTGACACATATCAGGAACATAGTAACTATTTGATAGCGTACGGCTTGAGTAGGATCGGCGCCTGCTAGGATTTGACCCGTCATCATGCCTGGTAAACTAACAATACCGACGACTAGCATAGAGTTTAAAGTTGGAGTCATGCCATTAGTGATAGCTGCTTTTATCTGCTCATGGACGGCTTCGAATGGCTTAGCAGATAGACTGAGCATCATCTCGATACGCCCTGATTGCTCATGAAAGGATTCGATCAATTGATTGCTCGTCAACGAAATAGCAGTCAGAGAGTTCCCTAATATCAGGCCTAATATAGGAATAATGAATTGCGGTGTATACCAAGGCTGCACATTCAAAATTGCTATAATCGCAATCGCCGTTACTAGTATTGCTGAGATACCGACTGCCAATAGCGTATCTGTTAATAACCCCTTATAGCTACGTTTAACGCGATTTTTGGCGGCACTTCCTGCAATTAGAGTCATGACCGTTAAGATAAGTAGTACTTCATACCATTGTTCACGTGCAAAAATCCACGCCAGTATCAGCCCAATAAAGCTAAGCTGTATAATCGTACGAAGTGCCGCTATCAAAAGGGTCTTGCTTAGTCTTAACCGTAAGCGCCAAGAGATGAGTAACACGATAATAATTAAACTACTGGCAAGAGCAATATCACTATAAGTGAGAAAAATTTGCATATCATTCGTACCACTCATATGAGCTTATTTAGAAAGTAATTATAGTAATAATACAAGGTGAGGGTTAAGGTTATTAACATGCTAAATTGTCTGAGCAACTATACGACGACTTACTCATTTGATTAGATATTCTTGTATAAAAGTTCTTCAAGAGTCTGCAATGAGCACACCTGCTTGCATATGCCAATGTCTATTTGCCAAAGGCATAATATCTTTTGTGTCGTGAGTCACCCATAGGAGTGTGCGCTGTGCATCTGTGTGCAACCAGTTGATAAGTAAGTTGACTAGCTGTGCTGAAGTGTCCATGTCCAAAGCAGCAGTTGGTTCATCTAGCAATAGAACTTGTGGACTAAGCTGCAATAGACGCAATGTATTGACCAGTTGACGCTCGCCACCAGATAAGTGCTTGGCGTCTTGTTGCAAAAAGTCTGCACTTCTGTCCAAATGTTCAAGCTGAGCAATATGCCAGTCTGTATCAAAAGTCTGCGACTGGTGAGCGTGCAATTGATAAGGCATTTGTAAGTTTTCAAGGACACTGCCGTCTAACAACTGTGGGTGCTGAGCGAGTAGGGCAACTTGCTGGCGCCACAGTACAGGTGAAGTCTCATGAATATCGTGATAAACATTACTTGACGTGCCATCATCCAAACGAACAGTACCACCGCTCATTGGCAATAATCCTGCTAATATTCGCAATAGTACTGATTTACCGCTACCAGACGCTCCAGTCAAAACAGTGACTTGCCCTGACAATAGCGTACCGCTCGCACCGCTTATTAGCGTTCGATCAGGAGTTGATGGCTCTTTATCCAGTGAAGCGTCTGCGGTTAGCTTGCTTGCCCATTTTTGATAAATGTTATACGGCATAGAGATTTTATTCGAGGCTTCTTTGCTATTTTTAATGCTTTGAGCATTTATCGTCCGTTGGCTATGTACCCATAGGTTATCAAATTCAAGCAACACTCTATCCGTATCTATGCTCATAGCGTTCTACTGCTGACCATTTACTTGCTCGTCGATAGCTTGTTTAATCGTAACGCGCAGTTTTTTTGGTACACGAATAGGACGCATTGGTGGGGTTGTCGCTGCAGTATCTTGTTTATCGCTGCCTATTTCATCATTACTCATTGGCTCTGGTTTGACGAGGTTTTGTACGCAGGCAATGACAATTTTGGTACTGCTTAGTAGCTGGCTATCATCTGTTTCGTTAGTACTATGATTTGGTAGATTGCGATAGATACTTTGGTAAAATATGATGCTGGCAGGTTTTAGCTCCACTTTATCAATACGTACGCTAATTACCTCATCTAATAGAATGGCTCTTTTGTATTGCAAGTCCGCCTGACTCACGACAAAATGCTGTACTTCACCACTGTCAGTCTGCAAAAAATACCCATTTAAGCCAAGCTCAGTAAACCAGTCGCGTCGGCAGTTTTCAAAAAACACCAAGTGATTGGCGTGATAGACTATACCGCCAGCATCAGTATGGTTAATATAGACGTTATAATCTTTAGCAAATAATGGTTTGGTGTCATCATTCATGGCTGATGTCGTATTTTTTTGCTTAATTGTTGTCATAGTGATGCTCGATATTCTTAATAAGTATTGTTGAATAAAAGTGTTTCAGATAGACCAATAATAGATAGTGCTTATAATAGAGTTACTCTAGCTCAAGATATCAGGCCATGCAACCGCTAGAACCGCTTACATTTGTTATCATAGCCGTTTATATTTCCCCCATTTATAGAGCGCTATATTCTAACCAATCAGTATAGGACAGTTTATGACCCGTTTTGTCAGTTTTAACATCAATGGTATCCGTGCACGTCAGCATCAGCTCGAGGCGGTGCGCGAGGTAATCGATCCTGATGTCATGGGCCTACAAGAAACCAAGGTTCATGATGATCAATTTCCGCTTAGCGATATCGAAGGACTGGGCTACCACGTCGAGTACTTTGGACAAAAAGGGCATTACGGCGTTGCACTATTATCCAAAGCTGCACCTGTATTCGTACAAAAAGGCTTCCCTGGCGAAGATGAAGAAGCCCAAAAGCGCTTTATCCATGCACGTTATGAGTTTGAAGGTCGTGAAGTGGATGTGCTCAATGGTTACTTTCCGCAAGGAGAGAGCCAAGATCACCCGACTAAATTTCCTATGAAGCGTGCTTATTATGCCAATTTGATGACTTATATTGATACGCTAAAAGCGGAAGGTCGTTCGATTATCGTCATGGGTGATATGAATATCGCACCAGAAGATATCGATATTGGTATTGGTGAAGTCAATGCCAAACGCTGGCTAAAAAATAGAAAAACCTCATTTCTGCCAGAAGAGCGCGAATGGTATTCGGCATTGATGTCGCGTGAGCTGACAGATACTTACCGTCTGCATTATCCAGAGAGCACTGAGTTATACAGCTGGTTTGATTATCGCAGTCGCGGCTTCAACGATGAACCTAAGCGCGGGTTACGTATTGATCATATTCTATGTACCTCAGACTTAATCGATAAATGTATCGATGCTGGTATCAGTTATGAGCTACGTGCTATGGAAAAACCGTCTGACCATGCACCGATTTGGTCAGCATTTGACCTAAAGAAACCGTAATACTTATATACCGTGATGCCTATATATAGTCAATCTTATGTAAACTAGGTACGATAATCAGCTTGCTCAGTTTATTAGTTATAGAGCTGAAGCTAGTGCTTCTTGTATTTGAATAAGCTTAAACTGACTATAGTATTTATCACTTCGTATTACACAAATAACGATAAAAATTGAGAAATAAGGATTTTATTATGGCTGTTGGAAATGTATCAGTACCTGACGTTATCTATCCTATCGAGGGCATCAAGCTCAGTGCTACGGCGGCAGGCGTTCGCTATAAAGACCGCGATGATCTAGTCGTCATCGAAATATCTGACAAGGCTACTACCGCGGTTGTCACCACTAAAAATACCTTTTGCGCTGCGCCAGTGCGAGTATTGCGTGAGCACTTTGCTAAAGTTAGCCCACGCTATTTAGTCACCAATACGGGTAACGCCAATGCAGGTACGGGTGCTGATGGCAAGCGCCGCGCCCTTGATATCTGTACAGCATTGGCTGAAAAGGCCGGTGTAGATACCAATACGATATTGCCATTCTCTACTGGCGTGATTGGCGAGCCGTTAAATAGTGATGCGGTCATCGCAGGTCTGGATAATGCATTGGCTAATCTAACGCCTGATAGCTGGCTAGCCGCTGCTAATGGCATTCGCACAACAGATACCATTCCTAAATTAGCCAGTCAAAAAATTGATGTGGCAGGTACTAGTTATCATGTCACTGGTATGTCTAAAGGCTCAGGAATGATACGCCCAAATATGGCGACTATGCTGGGCTATGTGGCGACAGATGCTAATATCGCTGCTGACTTATTACAAGAAATGCTAAGCGCTATCAATGAGCAGTCTTTCAACCGCATTACTGTCGATGGTGATACCTCAACCAATGACTGTTGTGTATTAATCGCAACAGGTGCTGCTAGCTCAGAGGTGATTGATAGTCCAGAGCATCCACATTATCAGCCTGTGTTCGATGCATTGGCTGATGTGTTTGTCCGTCTGGCACAACTGATTGTGCGTGATGGCGAAGGCGCTACTAAATTCATGACGGTCAAGGTGACTGGCGGTCAAACCACGCAAGAATGCTGCGATGTGGCTTATGCAGTCGCACATTCACCCTTAGTAAAAACGGCATTCTTTGCTAGTGATGCTAATTGGGGACGCATATTAGCAGCAGTGGGCTATGCTGGTATCGAAGATCTAGACACAGAGCAAGTCGATGTGTATCTAGACGAGGTAATGATTTGCCAGAATGGCGGGGTTGCACCTGACTATACAGAAGAGGCAGGCAAAACAGTCATGAGTCGACCTGAGATTACTATCCATATCGATCTTGCACGTGGTGATGCTAGCGATACCGTATATACCTGCGATCTATCATACGATTACGTCAAAATAAACGCTGATTATCGTAGCTAGTCATTCTTAGCAAAACAGAATGTGCATAGTTGTATCAAAGCCAGAACAAATATTGTTCTGGCTTTTTAGTGTCAAACTTCTGCTCAGTAGCAAATAACTCTGCTATTTAATACGCTTCATTAACATCAGTTGCAAAAGCTGACGTTACTTTACAAAGCAGTCATAGAGGGCATGACGAATAGCGGCCTATACTGGTTTCAGTAAAAAGCAAATGACCTTGTTAGCTTGTAGCAAAGCAAGATAAGGTGTTCAAAACACTAAGTTTATCTAAGTAACAATAAGTTAGTAGCTAAATCAATAAATAAGCCAGCACTAAAGAATCAATAACAATTATCTGAGGATTGAATAATGAAGAAATTAGCACTTGCAGCATTGATGACAACTTTTGCCCTTTCTGGTTGCTCTACGATGAGTATGGATGATGAGCGCACGATGGTTGTTGAAGGACAACCTATGAATGTAAAAGTAGTAAACATCCCAAGTTTTGAAGTAGAAATTGCACCGCGTAAAGCAGTGTGTGACTTGACTGCTACTGATGGCAGCATGGTTGAATCACAGTGCTTGCAGTATCGTCAGACCTATCAGAAAAACTACACTACGCTAAACGGTAATATTCAAGGCTTTACCTATGAGCCGAACTATCGTTATGTCCTAGATGTACGCCAAGAAGCAGTAACAGCAGAAGGCTCAAATATAGTGCAGCCAGTTTGGATTCTAAATGAAGTGGTATCAAAAACTGCTGAATAATATTGATAGCAATATATAGACAATAAAGCAGTTATATATGACAAAAAGGCCTCTAACGAATTAGAGGCCTTTTTACGTGTTTATTATTAGTAAATTATGTTCTGAGAAATCAAATTAGCATTGACTGTAATTGACACTGACGCCACGCGTTGCCGTAGGAATTCTATTACCAGCATAGACCGCCAGACCCCCTCGTGCTGTTTCTTTATATTTATCAGACATATCGGCACCTGTTTGCTTCATCGTTTCTATCGCTTTGTCTAAAGAGACGAAGTGCTGACCATTACCTCTACAGGCTAGACGTGCTGCATTGATTGCTTTAACTGCACCCATCGCATTACGCTCGATACAAGGCACTTGTACCAGTCCGCCAATAGGATCACAAGTAAGACCTAGATTATGCTCAATACCAATCTCTGCTGCATTTAGGCATTTTGCTGGCGTGCCGTTCATGATTTCTGCCAGTGCGGAGCCTGCCATTGCACATGCCGAACCAACCTCACCTTGGCAACCGACCTCAGCACCAGAGATTGAAGCATTTTGTTTGATAAGGCTACCGATAGCAGTGGCGTTTAGCAAAAATTTACGAACGCCATCTTGGCTGTAGTTGGGCAAAAAATCACGATAGTAGTGCAGTACGGCAGGGATGATACCTGCTGCGCCATTGGTTGGAGCTGTGACTACTTTGCCGCCATTGGCGTTTTCTTCGTTAACGGCGAGCGCGTACAAATCGACCCAGTCCATAGCGGCTAACTTATCGGTCTTGGTGATAGGTTGGTCTTTTTCAGCACATAGCTGTGTATGCAAATCTTGGGCACGGCGTTTTACATCTAATCCGCCTGGCAGAATACCGCCATTTTCACAGCCTTGTTTGACGCAGTCTTGCATCACTTCCCAAATGCTATCTAAGTAAGCAAAGATTTCTTCTTTGGCATGGAAGTGACATTCATTTGCCAGTACCAACTCGCTGATGCTCAAGTCATGCTCACGACATTGCTCTAGTAGCTCTGCTGCGTTATTGAACGGGTAGGGAACTCTATCGATGGTCGGGCTGGCATGATCTTCGTCTGGGTTAGTCGCATCTTCTTCATTGATGACAAAACCGCCACCGACTGAATAGTACGTCTGCTGATAACGAACGCCTTCAGTTGAGATAGCGCGTAGCGTCAGTGCATTAGGGTGATAGGGCAGCACGGTATCGTCATACCAGTAGATATCTTGCTCTGTATCAAAAGCAATCGTATGCGTGCCTGATACATTGAGAATCTTGTCAGAGAAGATAGGAGATAGGTAGCTACTGGTCATACGTGTGTCTATTGTGCTAGGCGTATGTCCAAGCAGTCCTAACAATATAGCCGTATCCGTCGCATGGCCTTTTCCAGTCGCTGCCAAAGAGCCATACAGTTCAATCTCAATGGTCTTAACCGCATTCAGTTCCATCTGCTCAGTTAGCGAGGTCAAAAATAAGTTTGCAGCGACCATCGGTCCGACGGTATGCGAACTGGATGGGCCGATGCCGATTTTAAATAAATCAAAAACACTGATCATAATAAATCACCAAAAATTTTAAGCGCTTTAGCCTATTTTATCCATGGCATTGGGCGCTTTTGTGAAAAATATAATAGACAGCCATCGCTCCTAGTCACCATTGATAGGTGGGCGCGAGACACTATTTATGAAGGTTATAAGGTAAATGAGCACTGAGGGCAGTTGAATAATAACTTTTATTTATTTTGAAACTCCGTTATCATGCTCGCAGTCAACAACTATGTAACATCCTGTAAGTTGGTTATCATCGTAAAATAATACGGATATGTCTGACTGAATTTTCAGTCAGACATATCCGTATTCATACATCTAGCAAGATATGGCTATCATACCAAATAATACTTTTGGT
>NZ_PJBU01000061.1:0-328 GCF_002863645.1 Psychrobacter sp. MES7-P7E
TTTCTAAGTCACCTGAGCGGTGATGATGACTTTATTACTGGTGAGTGCGATCTGCTAGATTTTCTAAGTCACCTGAGCGGTGATGAAGATGAGCGTTTACTTCAATGATGACAGCTACATTTTCTAAGTCACCTGAGCGGTGATGAAGTAGTCAGCAACTTGCTTGCGGAATGAACGGTTTTTCTAAGTCACCTGAGCGGTGATGAAGTCCATTAACTTCAATACTGTTTTAAATTTCAATTTCTAAGTCACCTGAGCGGTGATGAAGTCGTCAATCTCAATACTGTTCTGACGGTTCTTTTTCTAAGTCACCTGAGCGGTGATGAAG
>NZ_PJBU01000062.1:0-325 GCF_002863645.1 Psychrobacter sp. MES7-P7E
GACGGTGCTGTCGATATCGGCATTATCAGCACTGTCGATAACAAAGCTCAGCTGCTCGCTGTCCTCATAGATGTCATCATCTTTGACGATAACTGTAATTTTAGGCGCCGCTGTGCTACCTGCAGGTACTTTGACTTGCAAGGTGGTGGTGCCATTTAGTAACGCTTCGATGGCGGCGCTGTCGGTAATGGTCACAGGACTGCCTGTGGCATCAATGTAGCCAATAGAAGCAATGTCCGCCGCTTCAACCTCGCTGCTGCCCGTCGCCACTTTAACAGTGACTGTAGTGGCAAGGTTGCTTAAGTTGTCCTGTGCAACGGTGTAT
>NZ_PJBU01000063.1:0-283 GCF_002863645.1 Psychrobacter sp. MES7-P7E
TTTACTTCCTTACTAGTTGCAATTTTCCCTTCCTCAAAGTCTTGAAAGATACGCTGAGTAGCTGGGTTAGAAGGAATATTATCGACTGCAAAGCTACCCAAAGTATCAAAATTGATGCGGCGGCGCTTTTCTATTTCCTGTTGGCTAACGATGATAGGACGATCATCAATAATTGATGCTTCAAGTTTAGAATCTTCCATACTAGCTCCTATCACTATCAGTAGTAGTAAAATTGTTTAGCAAGTCAGATAGTCTTCTATCTAGACAATTTTTCTCTTATTGA
>NZ_PJBU01000064.1:0-282 GCF_002863645.1 Psychrobacter sp. MES7-P7E
GCTAAGTACACCACTTTGAATGCTGCCTGATCAGATGGGAACACCTTACGCTTATTCACTGCCGTCCGAATCACACTGTTTAGCGACTCAATAGCATTGGTGGTATAAATCACTTTTCTGATGTCTTTAGGATACTCGAAGAACACCGTTAAGCCCTCCCAGTTATTGCGCCAAGACTTGACCACATGCGGGTACTCTGTGCCCCAAGTCTCATCAAAGTGTTCAAGGTTGGCCTCTGCTATCTCAAGCGTATCAGCGCCGTAGATGGCCTTTAAATCAGCC
>NZ_PJBU01000065.1:0-264 GCF_002863645.1 Psychrobacter sp. MES7-P7E
GCAATGAGAGAAAGATTGTCTAGATAGAAGACTATCTGACTTGCTGAACAATTTTATTACTACTGATAGGAGCTAGTATGGAAGATTCTAAATCTAAAGCACCGATTGTTGGCGATCGACCTATTCTTGTTAGTCGACAAGAGATAGAAAAGCGCCGCCGCATCAACTCTGATACTTTGAGCAGCTTTGCAATAGATAATATCCCTGTTAATCCAGATACTCAGCATTTTTTTAAAGATTTTGAAGAAGGTAAAATTGCAACTA
>NZ_PJBU01000066.1:0-255 GCF_002863645.1 Psychrobacter sp. MES7-P7E
TAGCCAGAACTTAGCGCCTTCATTCTCTGAGAGCCACATACCAAGCAGCTCTTTTTTACCGTTAAGGTTAACGCCTAGGGCTAAGTAAATGGCTTTGTTGATAATCTGCTTGTCTTGACGTATCTTCACGACGATGCAGTCTAGATAGACGATAGGATAAACACTGCTCAGCGGCCGGTTCTGCCAAGCGGTGATGTCCTCTAATATGTTATCGGTGACTCTTGAGACAAGAGAGCTTGAAATGTCGACATCGTA
>NZ_PJBU01000067.1:0-221 GCF_002863645.1 Psychrobacter sp. MES7-P7E
CACTTTGATGAGACTTGGGGCACTGAGTACCCGCATGTGGTTAAGTCTTGGCGCAATAACTGGGAGGGCTTAACGGTGTTCTTCGAGTATTCTAAAGACATCAGAAAAGCCATCTATACCACCAATGCTATTGAGTCATTGAACAGTGTGATTCGGACGGCAGTGAATAAGCGTAAGGTATTCCCATCTGATCAGGCAGCATTCAAGGTGGTGTACTTAGC
>NZ_PJBU01000068.1:0-213 GCF_002863645.1 Psychrobacter sp. MES7-P7E
CTCAAGATTGGCCTCTGCCATCTCAAGGGTATCAGCGCCGTAAATGGCCTTTAAATCAGCCGCTACGGCCTTTTTATCCGTCCACGGCACAAACTTCATTGAATAGCGCACCATGTGTACGATACACAGCTGAACCTGTGCCTTTGGATAGACGGTGTTAATGGCATCAGGGAAGCCCTTTAGACCGTCAACACAAGCGATTAAGATGTCTTG